>DASUON010000492.1:0-2202 GCA_036276615.1 Burkholderiaceae bacterium | reverse complement strand
GCCACGGTGAAGTGGCCCTCGTCCATCTTGCTGATGCGGCCACAGGCAATGGTGCAGCCAAAGCAGGCCTGGTTGGTCACCAGGTGCTTCTTGCCGTCGGTGGCGCGGGGGGTCAGCATGGCCTCGGCGGAAATGTCCTTGGCGCCTTCGAACTGCACGTCCTGGTGGTTGCGGGTGGGCAGTGCGCCCACTTCGTTGATGACGTTCATCAGCACCTGCGTGCCGTAGGCGGGCAGGCCCTGGCCGGTCACGCCGTTGTCGGCCAGCACCTTCTTGGCGGCCTTGGTGGCGGCCATGAACGCCTTGGGGTCGCGCACATTGCCCACGCCCTTGGTGCCGCGCACCGCAATGGCCTTGAGGTTCTTGCTGCCCATGACCGTGCCCACGCCCGAGCGCCCGGCGGCGCGGTGCAGGTCGTTCACCACGGCGGCGTACAACACACCGTTTTCACCGGCCTTGCCAATGCTGGAGACGCGCAGCAGCGGGTCTTGCAGGCTGGTCTTCAGGATTTCCTCGGTCTTCCACACGCTCTGGCCCCACAGGTGGGCAGCGTCGCGCAGTTCGGCCACGTCGTCGTTGATGTACAGGTACACCGGCTTGGCGCTCTTGCCTTCAAAAATGACCATGTCCCAACCGGCCATCTTGAGTTCGGCACCCCAATAGCCACCCGAGTTGGAGCAGGCAATGGCCCCGGTCAGCGGGCCCTTGGTCACCACGGTGTAGCGGCCGCCGGTGGAGGCCATGGTGCCCGTCAGCGGGCCGGTGGCCCAGATGATCTTGTTGTCGGCGGACAGCGGGTCCACCTTGGGGCTGATCTCTTCGATCAGGTACTTGGACGCCAAGCCGCGCGAGCCCAGGTAGGCGCGAGCCCAGTCCATGTTCAGCGGTTCGGATTTGACGGTGCCCGCGGTCAGGTTGACGCGGAGGATTTTTCCAGCCCAGGACATGTGTTTCTCCTGAATGTATAGCGTTCAGTGCTTGTATATCAAGCGGAAGGGGCTGATTGATTGCCCAATTTTTCGGCCCACTGCTGCATCTTGCCCATGCCGGTCCAGTTGGCGTCGATGAAGGTGATGGCGCCAGTGGGGCAGGCATCGGCGCAGGCCGGGTCGCCACCGCACAGGTCGCACTTCTGCACCTTGCCGGTTTCCTGCACGTAGTTCACCGTGCCGAACGGGCAGGCAATGGTGCAGACCTTGCAGCCCACGCAGGTGGTCTCGTTCACCACCTTGGCGCCGGTGTCCTTGTCCACCTTGATGGCCTCCACCGGGCACGCGTGCAGGCACCAGGCCTCGTCGCACTGGGTGCAGGTGTAGGGCACCTTCTTGCCGGTGTGGTGGAAGTCGAACACCTTGATGCGCGACTTGCTGGTGGCGTACACGCCGTAGTTTTCGAACGAGCACGCCATTTCGCACTGCAAACACCCGGTGCACTTGTCGGGGTTGATGTGCAGGACTTTCTGCATGGTGGGGACTCCTGTGGGTAACGACCGGGCCACCCCGAAGGTATGCACGGCCTTGCCTATGAACAATGGGACATAGGCATTGTTGGCCGTTCACCCCCAGCCCCCATCGGGGTTTTCCCGCGCCAGGCGTCACCTGCGGCGCAAGTGTCCAGATTTGTGACACATGGGCCGGGCCAGCACAGGCGGCACAATCCAACGCCCCCCAAACACCCCCCAACCCACCTGCACCGGATGCCTTTCAACACCCCCCTCATCGACTGGATGGTGGTTGCCATCGAAGCCACGGCCACCGTGGCCTTTGCCGTCTCGGGCCTGCTGGAGGCCGCCCGCAAGCGGCTGGACCCGGTGGGCGTGTGTGTGGTGGCCGGGCTGGCCGCGTTTGGCGGCGGCACCCTGCGCGACGTGCTGCTGGACCGCCGCCCCTTCTTCTGGGTGGCGCACGCCAACTGGCTGTGGGTGCTGCTGGGCCTGAGCGTGGCCGCCATGGCCTGGATGAAGGTGCGCCACGTGGCGCTGACCCACCGCGCCATGCAATGGCCCGACGCCCTGGGCCTGGGCCTGTTCAGCGCCACCGGCACCCAACTGGCCAGCGTGCAGGGCATGCCCGCCATCGTGGCGGTGCTAATGGGCGTGATCACCGCCGTGTTTGGCGGCGTGCTGCGCGACATTGTGTGCAACGAAATCCCCAGCGCCTTTGCCGACCACCAGCCCTACGCCGTGTGCGCCTTCGTGGGCGG
>DASUON010000491.1:0-2569 GCA_036276615.1 Burkholderiaceae bacterium | reverse complement strand
GCCAGGGCCATGGGCAGCGACCAGTCAGCCGCCAGCAGCGGCATGAGCTGATCGGCCACGTCCTCGCCCTGGGCCGACAGCGCGTACACCGTGCCCAATGCGCCCACAGCCACCTCACGCGCGGCCATGCCGGGCACCAGGGCCACCACGATCTGCCAGTTGAAGCCCAGCGGTGCAAACAGCGGTTGCAGGGCCTGTCCCAGCTGCCCGGCCAGGCTGTACTGGATGGCCGGGCCGGTGGCCCCTTCGGGCGGGGCCGGGTAGGTGGACAGGAACCACAACACCACCATGATGGCCAGGATGATGGTGCCCACGCGCTGCACAAAAATCATGGCCCGTTCCCACAGGCCGCGCCACAGCGCCCGCAGGTGGGGCAGGCGGTAGGCGGGCAGCTCCATCAGCAGCGGGGTGGCATGGGCGTCTCCCCGCCACAGCTTGACCACCCCGGCCACCGCCATGGCCGACAGGATGCCCGCCACATACAGGGCAAACATCACCAGCCCTTGCAGGTTGAACACGCCCAGCACCGGACAGCTGGGGATGAAGGCCCCGATCAGCAGCGCGTACACCGGCAGGCGGGCCGAACAGGTCATGAGCGGGGCCACCAGGATGGTCAGCCACCGGTCGCGCCAGTGGGTGATGGTGCGCGTGGCCATGATGCCCGGCACCGCACACGCAAAGCTGGACAGCAACGGGATGAAGCTGCGGCCCGACAGGCCCACCGTGCCCATCACCCGGTCCAGCAAGAACGCGGCGCGGGGCAGGTAGCCGGAATCCTCCAGCACCAGGATGAAGGCAAACAGAATGAGGATTTGCGGCAGAAACACCAGCACGCTGCCCACCCCGGCCACCACACCGTCGATGAGCAGGCTGCGCAGCGGCCCCTCGGCCAGGTGGTCGCCCACCCAGCCGCCCAGCAGCTCGATGCCCGCCTTGATCAGGTCCATCGGCACCGCCGCCCAACTGAACACGGCCTGGAACATCAGGAACAGCACCGCCGTCAGCAGCAGCATGCCCCACACCGGGTGCAGCACCACGCGGTCGATGGCGTCGTCGCGGGCCAGGGCCTGGGCGGGTTCGCGCACCGCGGCGGCCACAATGCGGCGCACCTGCTGGTGGGTGGCCGTCACCTCGTCGGGCGTGGGGGCGTGCCAGGCACCGTGCATGCCGGGCAACTCGGCCTGTGCGGGGGGCGGGGGCGCCCAGTCCTCCACCAGCGCCACCAGGTCGGACGCGCCGTTGGGCTGGATGCTGACCACGGGCACCACCGGCATGTCCAGCTCAACGGACAGGCGGGGCAGGTCGATCTCCACGCCCTGCTCGCGGGCCACGTCCATCATGTTGAGCACCAGCACCATGGGCAGGCCCAGTTGGCGGGCCTCCAGCACCAGGCGCAGGTTCAGGCGCAGGTGGGTGGCGTCGGCCACGCACACCAGCAGGTCGGGGCGGGCCTCGCCGGGGCGGGCGCCGGTGACCACGTCGCGGGTCACGGCCTCGTCGTCGCTCAACGGGTTGAGGCTGTAGGCACCGGGCAGGTCCAGCACACGCACGCGCCGCCCGCCGGGGGTGACCAGCAGGCCCTCCTTGCGTTCCACCGTCACACCGGCGTAGTTGGCCACCTTCTGGCGGCTGCCGGTCAGCAGGTTGAACAGCGCCGTCTTGCCGCAGTTGGGGTTGCCCAGCAGCGCCACGCGCAGGCTGGGGTGGCCAGGAGGTTGGTAGACGGTGGCGTTCATGCCGCCCCCCCCACCTGCGCCACCTGGATCAACGCCGCCTCGTGTTTGCGCAGCGCGAAGGTGCTGCGCCCCACACGCACCGCCAAGGGGTCGCCGCCCAGCGAACCCCGGGCCAGCGGGCGCACGGTTTCGCCGGGCAGGAACCCGATTTCCATCAACCGCAACAGCGTGTGGGCCTGCTCGGCATCGGCCGGGGTGGCCAGCGAGGCCACCTGGGCATCGGTCTGCAAAGGCCACTGGTCCAGGCTGCGGAACAAGGGGGTGGGGTGGGAAGGGGTGCTCATGATTGCGACAGATTCTCATTTGCATGATACGCCACGTTCTTGACGGGGATCAAACGCTTTGCGCGGCGCTATCCTTGCCACCTGTCTTTTGCCCACTGCGGGCACCACCTCTTCCCAAGGGAGCTTTCACATGGAACGACGCGAACTGTTGGGCGCCTTCGCCGCCCTGGCTGCCACCGGCCTGACCGCCCACGCCCAGACGGCAGACGAACACAGCCACCACCATCACCATGCCGCCGCGGCCCCCTATGCCGCGCTGCTGGCCGCCACCGCCGACTGCGTGGTCAAAGGGCAGGCCTGCCTGGCCCACTGCCTGGTGCTGCTGGGTCAGGGCGACAAGGCCATGGCCGCCTGCGCCCAGAACGTCAACCAGATGCTGGCCCTGTGCGGCGCCCTGCAAAACCTGGCCGCCCAGAACGCCAAGCTGACCCCGGCCCTGGCCAAGGTGGCCCTGGACGCCTGCACCGCCTGCGAAGCCGAGTGCAAGAAGCACGAGAACCAACACGCCGAGTGCAAAGCCTGCCGCGAGTCGTGCACCGCCTGCATCAA
>DASUON010000490.1:0-13745 GCA_036276615.1 Burkholderiaceae bacterium | reverse complement strand
GGCCTGGACGCGGTGGACATCTACGGCCTGTCGGAAGTGATGGGCCCGGGCGTGGCCTGCGAATGCATCGAGAGCAAGGACGGCCCGGTCATCTGGGAAGACCACTTCTACCCCGAAATCATCCACCCCGAAACCGGCGAGCCCGTGGCCGATGGCGAGGAGGGCGAACTGGTGTTCACCTCCCTCACCAAGGAGGCGCTGCCCATCATCCGCTACCGCACCCGCGACCTCACGCGCTTGCTGCCGCCCACCAGCCGGGCGTTCCGGCGCATGGGCCGCATCGTGGGGCGCAGCGACGACATGCTGATCGTGCGCGGTGTCAACGTCTTCCCCACCCAGATCGAAGAGCAGGTGTTGCGCGAGCCGCAACTGTCGGGCACCTACCAGATCATGCTCACCCGCGACGGCCCGCTGGACAACGTGGAGGTGCGTTGCGAGCTGCAACCCGCCGTCAGCGGTCGGCTCAGCGAGGCCGAGGTGGCGCAGATCGCCAAGGCGGTCCAGCACCACATCAAAACCCTCATCGGCATCTCCACCCGGGTGTCGGTGTTCGACTTCGGCACGCTGCCCCGCACCCAGACCGGCAAGGCCCGCCGCGTGTGGGACGAGCGGCCCCGAACCCTTTGATTCCATTGGTTGTTCCCAGGAGCCCCCCATGTACACCCAATCGTTCAGCGTGCCGGATGACCGCGGCACCCACGCCCCCGCGGCGCTCCAATCCGGGGCCGCCAGTGCGCCAGACCCCTCGGATGCGCCCGAACGCATGGCCGCGTTCGATGCCCGCATCGACGCCGATGGCCGCATCGAACCGCAGGACTGGATGCCCGAGGCCTACCGCAAGACGCTGGTGCGCCAGATCAGCCAGCACGCGCATTCCGAAATCGTGGGCATGCTGCCCGAGGGCAACTGGATCAGCCGCGCCCCCAGCCTCAAGCGCAAAGCCATTTTGATTGCCAAGGTGCAGGACGAGGGCGGCCACGGCCTCTACCTGTACAGCGCCGCCGAAACCCTGGGCACCAGCCGCGGCGAGATGCTTGACGCCCTGCACAGCGGCAAGGCCAAGTACAGCTCCATCTTCAACTACCCCACGCTCAACTGGGCCGATGTGGGCGTGATCGGCTGGCTGGTGGACGGCGCGGCCATCATGAACCAGATCCCCCTGTGCCGCTGCAGCTACGGCCCCTATGCCCGCGCCATGATCCGCGTGTGCAAGGAGGAAAGCTTCCACCAGCGCCAGGGCTACGAGGCCTTGCTGGTTTTGATGAAGGGCACCCAAGCCCAGCGCGACATGGTGCAAGACGCCGTCAACCGCTACTGGTGGAAATGCCTGGCCATGTTCGGTCCGCCCGACGCCGACAGCGCCCACAGCGCCCAGGGCATGCGCTGGGGCATCAAGCGCATTTCCAACGACGACCTGCGCCAGAAATTCATCGACGCCACCGTGCCCCAGGCCCAGGTGCTGGGCGTGACCCTGCCCGACCCCGACCTGAAGTGGAACGAAGCCCGCGGCCATTACGACCACGGCCCCATCGACTGGGACGAGTTCTGGGCCACCGTCAACGGCCACGGCCCCATGAACAAGGAGCGCCTGGCCACCCGGGTCAAGGCCCACAACGGTGGCGCCTGGGTGCGTGAAGCCGCGCTGGCCCACGCCCACAAGCAGCAGACCCGCCACACGCAACCCAACCTGAAGGAGGCCGCATGACCACCGCACCTCAAACCCACCCCGCCACCCCGGTCAACACCGCCCCGGCCCTGAAGGAATGGCCGCTGTGGGAGGTGTTTGTTCGCAGCAAGCAGGGCCTGGAGCACAAACACTGCGGCAGCCTGCACGCCGCCGACGCCGCCCAGGCGCTGGGCATGGCGCGCGACGTCTACACCCGCCGCCAGGAAGGCGTGAGCATCTGGGTGGTGCCCAGCAAGGCCATCACCGCCAGCAACCCCGACGACAAGGGTGCGCTGTTCGACCCCGCGGCCGACAAGATCTACCGCCATCCCACCTTCTACGACATCCCTGAAGCAGTGGGGCACATGTGATGAGCGCCACCGCCAAAGCCCCCACGTCCTTCCTGCTGCACCTGGCCGACAACGCCGTGGTGCTGGGCCAGCGCAACGCCGAATGGTGCGGCCACGGCCCCATCATCGAAGAAGACCTGGCCCTGGCCAACATGAGCCTGGACCTGATCGGCCAGGCCCGCCTGCTGTACAGCCTGGTGGCAAGCCGCGCCGCCACGCGGGCGGGCGATGCTCCGGAGCAGCCCGCCGCAGGGGGCCGGGTGCCGTGGGCCAATGCGGTGGCGCTCAACGGGGGTCAACTCACCGAAGACACGCTGGCCTACTTCCGCGACGTGCCCGAATTCCGCAACTTCACCTTGCTGGAGCTGCCCCACAGCAGCCCGCGGGTGGGTTACGCGCAGGGCGACATGGACTACGCCACCACCATCACCCGCAACTTCCTGTTCAGTGCGCTGATGGTGCCGTTGTGGCAGCAGCTTTCCACCGGTGCCGACACCGACCTGGCCGCCATTGCCGCCAAGTCGGTCAAGGAGGCGAGTTACCACCTGCGCCACTCGCGCGACTGGCTGGTCAAGCTGGGCGATGGCACCGACGACTCGCACGCCCGCATGCAAGCCAGTTTGGAACATTTGTGGCCTTACACGCTTGAATTCTGGGCGCCTTCTGCTCTCGAAAAAGAAGCGGCTGATGCGGGCCTCCAGGTGGATTGGGCCCAGCTCGCCGCCGACTGGAACGCGCTGGTGGACCACGCCCTGGCCGAGGCCACGCTGCAGCGCCCCGCCACCGCCAAGGGCTACATCACCCAGGGCAAGCAGGGCCTTCATTCCGAGCACCTGGGCTTTTTGCTGGCCGAAATGCAAAGCCTGGCCAGAGCCCACCCGGGCGCCACCTGGTGAACCCATGACCGCCGTCATGGCCCTCACCCTGGACCAGGCATGGCGCGTGCTGGACGCCGTGGCCGACCCGGAAATTCCCGTGGTCAGCCTGCGCGAGATGGGCATCCTGCGGGACGTGCGCCAGGGGCCGCAAGGGCTGGAGGTGGTCATCACCCCCACCTACAGCGGCTGCCCGGCCATGACCCAGATGGCCGATGACGTGGTGGCCGCCCTGGCCGCCCACGGCCAACCCGCCACCGTGGTGACCCAACTCGCTCCCGCCTGGACCACCGACTGGATCACCGACGCCGCCAAGGACAAGCTGCGGGCCTTTGGCATTGCCCCGCCAGGCCCCACCCGGCGTGATGCGCCCCCGTGTGCCGGGGCCGCCCGCCGCGAGGACGAAACCCCGGCCCAGCGGGTGCTGCGTTTTCTGCCCGGGGCCGCCGCGCCCACCGATGCCGTGCCATGCCCGCGCTGCGGCTCGGCGGACACGGTGGAAACCTCGCGCTTTGGCTCCACCGCCTGCAAGGCGCAGTACCGCTGTTTGGCCTGCCGCGAGCCGTTCGACCACTTCAAACCGCATTGACGACCCCAACGACGAGAGACACGCCATGTCCGCCCTTCGCTTTCACGACCTGCCCGTCACACGCGTGAGCCCTGAGGCCGCCGGTGCCGTGGCCCTGACCTTTGCCATTGCGCCCGAGCAGCGCGAGACCTTTCGCTTCGAGCCGGGCCAGTTCATCACCCTCATGGCGCTGATCGGCGGCCAGGAGGTGCGGCGCACCTACTCCATCAGCAGCCCCCGCAGCCGTCTGGCCAACCACGGCGAGCTGGAGGTGGGCATTCGCCCGGTGGAAGGGGGCGTGTTTTCCAACTGGGCGGCCACCCAGGTGCGCCCGGGGGATGTGTTGGCCGTCATGCCGCCCGACGGGCGCTTCACGGTGCACAAGGCGCGGGCGATCCACCGCGTGGGGTTTGCGGCGGGCTCGGGCATCACCCCCATCCTGAGCATTGCCGCCACCACGCTGGAAGAACAGCCCCACAGCAAGTTCACCCTGGTGTACGGGAACCGGCGCATGGCCAGCGTCATGTTCAACGAGGCCTTGCAAGACCTCAAGGACCGCTACGCCGACCGCTTCACCATGGTCCACATCCTCTCGCGCCAGGCCCAGGAGGTGGACCTGCTGCAAGGCCGCATCGACGGGGACAAGGTACGTGCCCTGGTGGCCAGCCTGCTGCCCGCGGCCAGCATGGACGAGGTGTTCATTTGCGGCCCCGAGGCCATGATCGACGCCACCGAGGCCGCCCTGCGTGAGGTGGGTGTGCCCGAGGGGCGCATCCACACCGAGCGCTTCACCAGCAGCGCCGCGCAGGCCGCCAAGGTGCAGGCTGACGTGGACGCCAAGGCCCGTCCCACCACCGCATCCAAGCTGGTGCAACTGCGCGTGCTGCTCGATGGCAAGGCGCACGAGGTGGCCGCCCGCGACGGCGAGTTCCTGCTGGACGCGGCGCTGAACGCAGGGCTTGACCTGCCATACTCGTGCAAAGGCGGGGTGTGCTGCACCTGCCGTTGCAAGGTGCTTGAGGGCGAAGTGCGCATGGACAAGAATTTCACGCTGGAGGCCGCGGAGGTGGCCAAGGGCTTTGTGCTGAGTTGTCAGGCCCGGGCCCTCACGCCGCAGGTGGTGCTGACCTATGACGAGCGCTGAGGTGGCGTCCGGCCCCGGCCTGTGCCCGGCCATCTGCTCTGGCTGCAACCCCGAGCAACGCACCCAGGGCCAGGCCGCCTGTGCCACCAGCCAGCGGCTGGCCGCGTTTCGCGCTGAGGGGCGGGGGCAGGCGGGTTCCGTCATCGTCACCGCCTTTGGCGACGGGGTGCTGCCCCGTGGCGGGCGCATCTGGCTGGGCAGCCTCATCAAGCTGCTGGCCCCACTGGGCCTCAACGATCGGTTGGTGCGCACCAGCGTGTTCCGCCTGACTCAGGACGACTGGCTGGAGGCCGTGGCCCATGGTCGGCGGTCCGATTACCGCCTCACCCCCTCGGGGCGGCGGCGTTTTGTGGAGGCGTCGCGGCAGATCTACGCCGCCGCCTCGCCACCCTGGGACCAGCGCTGGCGCCTCATCACCGTGACCGGCGCCTTGGAGGCCGCCGAGCGCGAGCGCCTGCGCCGCGCCCTGTTCTGGCATGGCTTTGGCGAAATGGCCGACAACTGCTTTGTTCACCCCAGCGCCGATCTGGAGGCGGTGTTTGAATCGCTGGACGGCGAGGGGCTGGGCGACACCCTGCTGAAGCTGCTGCCCCTGGTGGCGGCCAACCCGCGCCTGCCGGTGTCTGGCAACGATGCCGACCTGGTGCGCCGCGCCTGGAACCTGGAGCGCCTGGGCCAGGACTACGCCGCCTTTGTGGCCACCTACCGCGCCATCCTTCAGCAATGGCAGGCCCGCGGTGGCGTGCCTTCCAGCATGGGCGACGACTGTGCATTCCTCATCCGCACGCTGCTCATCCACGACTACCGCCGCCTGCTGCTGCGCGACCCGCAGTTGCCCGGCGTGCTGCTGCCCGCCGACTGGCCCGGCCACGAGGCCCGCACGCTGTGCCGCCAGCTCTACCAGCAGCTGCTGGCCCCGTCCGAGCGCCACCTGGACCGCCACCTCAGCCTGGCCAGTGGCGAGGTGCCCACCGCTTCGGCCCTGCTGGGCGAACGTTTTGGCCTGAGCGACCCCTTGCGGGTGTGGGCCTGAGTTCGGATTGGCTCAAAAAATTCATAGATGTTTTTGAATTGCATCACTTTTGTGCTTCTATGAATTTTGGTGGGCATGCATCCCGTTTGCCTCGCACGGCGTCAGGATCAGCACCTCTGAATTCATAGAATTGCTTTTTTTGTGGTGTTCATTAACATCTATGGATGCCAAAACAAAACACCCCACCTGCTGAGTACCCACAGGCTGTGTTGCAGCAGATCGAGCAACTGGCTCGGCACATTGCCATTGCGCGCAAGCGGCGTGGCGAAACGCAGGCGCAATGGGCTCGCAAGCTGGGGGTGTCTCAACCCACCATGGCCCGCATCGAACGCGGTGACCCGTCGGTGGCCATGGCCTCGTACGTCATGTGCATGTGGCTCATCCAACCCGACCACGGTCTGGCGGATCTGATTTCTCCCTCCAACGACCGGGCGGCGCTGGAGCGCGAGGTGAGTCAGGTGACGGCCAAACGGCGCAAGTCGAGTGGGACAGCGAAAACAGGGCAGACCAGCATGCGGTCAGTTCAGGCTGCTGCACCAGATGCGATTGTGGCCAGCGACGATCCCGGTGCTTCCTCGGCTCAGGAGAAGGAGGCTGCACAAAGGACATCGGTGACAGAGGATGCGCACAGTGGTGCTCATTGCCCATCTGTTACGCCAGCCCTTGGCATGTCAACTGGCATGTCAGCGGCGGAGATAGCTGCTGGATTTCATGATTCTTTTGCACTGGCGCAGGCCCGAGCTCAAGCAAAGTCAGCCGTGGACCAGGTATTTCGTGGAGCTGATGTTTCTTCTGTGGCGAAGTCCCTTGACGCGTCGAGCGGCTTGGCTGCAGCGGGACTACATGACTCCTCGACTTGGGCTCAGGTGCTTGAGGCCCCCTATGGCGTGGCGCACAAGTTCGCCAATCCGTCTGTCGTGCAGGCTCTTGGAAAGTCAGCTGGCATGTCAGCAGCGGCGGAAATAGCTGCTGGACTTCATGAGTCTTCTGCCTGGGCGCAGGCGCTGGAAGCCGCCCGTGGCGAGGCGACCCAGTTCGCCAATCCGTCTGTCGTGCAGGCCCTTGGAAAGTCAGGTGGCATGTCAGCGGCGGAGATGGCTGCTGGACTTCATGGGTCTTCCGCCTGGGCGCAGGCGCTGGAAGCCGCCCGTGGCGAGGCGCACAAGTTTGCCAATCCATCTGTCGTGCAGGCCCTTGGAAAGTCAGGTGGCATGTCAGCGGCGGAGATGGCTGCTGGACTTCATGATTCTTCGGCCTGGGCGCAGGCGCTGGAAGCCGCCCGTGGCGCGGCGACCCAGTTCGCCAACCCCAATGCGGCAGGCCTGGCGGCGCTGCTGGCCGCCCACAAGGCTTCATCCTCATGACCGAAGCCGACATTTCCCCCGCCACCTACGTCCCGCAAGACCGGCTGTACGTCTGGGCCCTGGTCAATCCAACGAGCCCGATGTTGGTGGGCGAGCTGGGGTTGTCGGGGCTGGTGGCCGACTGCGCCACCTTTCGTTACGACGCGCAGTGGTGGCACTTTCCCCTCAGCGAAGACCTGCCGCTGCAGCACGGTCAGGTGTTCACGGCGGGTGAGCGCGGCAGTGCGCCCGGTGCCCTGGACGATGCCCGGCCCGACCGTTGGGGTGAGCGCATCATTCGCCACATCGACCGCCCGGCCCGTTTGTCCATTCTGGAGATGCTGCTGTTTGCCGGTGACGACCGCTTTGGTGCATTGGGCATTTCCACCTCGGCGCAGCAGTACATTCCCCGCCGCCTGGGGCCTTACCCCGCCTTGCGTGACCTGACCGCACTGAGTGCGGCGGTGGACGACGTGCAAGCGCAAGCCCCGGTGTCCGCCGACATGCTGCGGCTGATCCAGCCCGGCGTGACCCTGGGCGGTGCCCGCCCCAAGGCCCTGCTGCACACCGACGCGGGACCGTGCGTGGTCAAGTTCGCCGAGCTGGACGATGCGGTGGACACGCCGTTGGTCGAGCACGCCACCATGACCTTGGCAGCCCAGGCCGGTATCGATGTGGCCACCACCGGCGTACTGCCCATTCCCCCGCGCCACGGCAAAACCCGCCACGCGTTGACCATCCAGCGCTTTGACCGGCAAGGCCCGTACCGTCTGCATTGCCTGTCGGCCAAAACGGTGTTGCGGGCCGCACGGCTGCCCGAAAGCTACGGCGCTTTGGCCTCCGTGCTGTTGCGCCTGGGGCACCCCGACCGGCAACAGGCCCAGCGCGAAGAGCTGTTCAAGCGCATGGTGTTCAACATCCTCATGGACAACACCGACGACCACGAGCGCAACCACAGCCTGCGCCTGGCATTCGATGGCTACCACGAACTCACCCCGGCGTACGACGTGGTGCCCACCCTGCAAAACCTGGGTTATCAGGCCCTGGTGGTGGGCCGTGGCGGGGCGCAATCCAGCCTGGACAACGCGCTGACCGAGTTGAGCGAGTTCGGCATCAAGCGGCCACGCGCCATCGAACTGGTGCGGCAGGTGGCCCGTGTCGTGGACGGGTGGGAAGCGCATTTCGCGCGGCTGGGTGTGTGCGCCGCCGATCTGGCGCTGCTGCGTGCCAGCATCGACCGGGATGCACTGAAGGCCCAACGGCAGGCCTACTGCTGAGGCCTGGCAGTCCGGCTAGCCCACAAACTGCACCAGCCACAGCGGCACGATGGGGAAGAACAGGAACAGCAGCGTGCGCAGCACGTCGCTGATGAGGAAGGGCATCACGCCTTTGTAACTGTCGGCCATGGGCACGTCGCGGGCCAGGCCGTTGACGATGTACACGTTCAAGCCCACCGGTGGCGCCACCAGGCCAAAGCCCACGGTCATCAGCACCATGATGCCGAACCAGATGGCGGTCAGGTCCTTGGGCATGCCGAAGTCCAGTGCCATGATCATGGGGAAGAAGATGGGCACGGTCAGCAACAGCATGGACATTTCGTCCATCACGGCACCCAGCAGCACGTAGAACAACAGGATGCCTGCCACCACCATCAGGGGCGACAAGCCCCAGCTGCCCACCACGGCGGCCATTTGGTTGGGCACCTGCGTCATGGCCAGGGCGGCGTTCATCAGGTCGGCCCCCATGAAGATCAGGAAGATCAGCGCGGCGCTGGTGGCGGTCCCCAGGAAACACTCCTGGAACTTGCGCCAGGTCATTTCGCGCTTCATCACGCCGGTGATGAGCGTCAACGCGGCCCCCACCGCGGCCCCTTCCGTGGGGGTGAAGAAGCCCCCGTAGATGCCGCCAAACACCGAGGTGAAGATGATCAGGATGGGCAGCACCCCCAACAGCTTTTGCAGCGTCATGGGCTCGGGAGCCGAGTCATGCTCGGGGGCCTGCCCGGGCACCACCCGCACATAGATGGCCACCGCCACCATGTAGCCCACCATGGCGATCAGCCCTGGAATGACCGCGGCGGTGAACAGCTTGGAAATGTTCTGCTCGGTCAGGATGGCGTAGATCACCAGCACCACCGAGGGGGGCAACTGGATGCCCAGCGTTCCTCCCGCGGCCAGCACGCCCGTGGCCAGTCGGCCCGAGTAGCCATGGCGTTTCATTTCAGGCAAGGCCACGCCCGTGATGGTGGCGGCGGTCGCCACCGACGAGCCACTGATGGCCCCGAACGCGGCACAGGCGAGGATGGACGCCATGGCCAGGCCCCCTTTGAATCGCCCCATCACACTGGCGGCAAACGCGAACAGCGAGCGGCTGATGCCGCCGTGCGTGGCGAAGTTGCCCATGAGGATGAACAGAGGGATCACCGACAGGTCGTAACTGGCGAAGCGGGCGAACGCCTGTGCGTTCACGAAGTTGGCAAACGGGGGCCAGCCCGCTTGGTAGATGTAGCCGAAGGCACCTGCCAGGAACATGGCCACGGCAATGGGAAAACGCACGGCCATGAACAGCAGCATGCTGCCGAAAATGAGCCCGGTCAAAGCAAGGGGGGACATTCAGTGGCGCTCCTTGACAGCGTCAAAACCCACCATGGCCTGGGTGATGCCGATGACGGCGGTGAGGGTGAAAGGGGGAACCATGGCGGCGTAGACGATCCACTCGGGGATGCCCATCAACATGGTGGCCGAGTTGGCGTTGTAGGCGCTGAACCCACCAATGACGGTGCGCCAGGCCAGCAGTGCAAAGATGGCGGACAGCACCAGCGCCCCGATGCGGTCCATGACCGCGTTGGTGGCGTCGCTGCAACCGGAGGTGAAAAAGTCCACGATGATGTTGCCCTGCCGAACCTGGCACAGCGGCATGAACAAGGCGATGGCGGCGCCCGTGGCCAGCGCGGTCATTTCAAACGCGCCCGGAATGGCGTCGTCCGTGAGGTTGCGCAGCAGCAAATTGCCGCAGGTCAGCAGCGTGATGACCGTCATCAGCAGTCCCGCCAGGATGGCGCACAGCCGGGCCAGGGTGGGTAGGGCTTTCAAATCGAATCCTCCTGGTGGGTGAGGCAAAAAAAACGGGGAAGGAGGAAACCCCCCTGCCCCAGCTGGCGTGCGTGTCCGCGGCTTATTTGGTGTACTTCTGGATCAAGGCCTGCGCGTCCTTGTACAGGGCGGCACCGTCAAAACCCTTCTTGTTCATGTCGGCGATCCACTCGTCGTCGATGGTGGACGAAGCCTTCTTCCAGTTTTCCAGCTCGGCTTTTTCAATCACGGTGATGGTGTGGCCACCCTTGATCATCTTTTCCTTGCCGGGCACGTCGTTGCCGGCCTGGGTCTTGCCGAGGAAGGCCGAGAACTCGCGACCGGAGTTCTTGTCGATCACGGCCTTCAGGTCAGCGGGCAGGGAGTCGTACTTGGCCTTGTTCATGGGCACCACAAACAGGGCGGTGTACAGCGCATGGTCGTTGCGATCCGGTTCGGCGGTGAATTTGGCCAGTTCGTCGATCTTGATGGAGGGGCCCACTTCGTAGGGGATCACCGCCCCGTCGATGGTGCCCTTGGACAGGGCGTCCGGAACCTGAGGCACGGGCATGCCCACGGGTTGGGCCCCCAGTTTGGACAGCAGCTTGGTGGTCAGGCGGGTGGGGCCGCGCAGCTTCAGGCCCTTGATGTCCGCCATGGTCTTGACCTGCTTCTTGCTTGTGAAGATGTTGCCTGGGCCGTGCACGTGCATGGCCAGGATCTTGACGTCCTTGTACTCTTCCTGGGCATGCTTTTCATAGAAGTCCCAGGCGGCGCGGCTGGTGGCCTCGGCGTTGGTCATCATGAAGGGCAGCTCGAACACCTCCATCTTGGGGAAGCGGCCTGCTGTGTAGCCGGGCAGCGTCCACACCACGTCGGCAATGCCGTCACGGGCCTGGTCGTACAGCTGGGGCGGCGTGCCCCCCAGTTGCATGGAGGGATAGATCTGGCAGGCCAGGCGGTTGTTGGAGTCCTTGGCGATGTTGTCGCACCAGGTCTTCAGCATGGTGGTGTGCTGAATGGTCTGTGCATTGAGGAAATGGTGGACCTTCAGGGTGATGGTTTCTGCGTGCGCAGACCAGGCTGCGCACAGCAGGCCCGCGGCCAGGGCGGTGTGTTTGATCAAACGGTTCATGGCTTGTCTCCTTGTTGTTCAGGGCGGGCGAATATGCAATATGTTACGTGTCCTGCCCCCGGTCTCCGCTGGGGTTTTCCCTGCTGAAGGGACGCCGACCCTGCAAAAGTGAACTATCTTGCTTTGCCTCCTGCTGAAACGGCGTCTGGGGGCAGTGTGGGGTTTTGGCGCACCTGTGGCTAGCGTGCATGCGGAACTAACTGGTATGTTGGAACCGCATGACCGCTGCCGACGGGGTCAGCGTGACAAGGCGGGCAGCAGCGTGGCCCGGCATTCCCCAAACCCGATGCGGGCCGCGCCGGGGGCCTCGCACCAACCGCGCATGACCACCTCGTCGCCATCGAGCAAGAAGGTGCGCTGGCTGCCGTCGGGCAGGTTCACGGGCAGTTTGCCGCCTTGGGTCAGTTCGATGAGGGCGGCGGCCTGGGTGGGTTCGGGGCCCGACAGCGTGCCCGTGCCCAACAGGTCGCCCGGTTGCAGGTTGCAGCCGTTGACGGTGTGGTGGGCCACCATCTGCGCCAGCGTCCAGTAGGCGTGGCGGTAGCTGGTGGTGCACAGCACATGGGCGCCTTGGCCCTGCTGGCGCATGGTTTCGCTGGCAATGCCGATGTCGAGCCGGATGTCCAGTGCGCCGTGCTGGCGGTTGGCGTCGCTGGCCAGGTAGGGCAGGTCGTCCCACTTGCCGTCCAGCCGCTCCAGGGCGGTGCGGTAGGGGGCCAGGGCCTCCAGGGTCACCACCCAGGGCGACACGGTGGTGGCGAAGTTCTTGGACAAGAAGGGCCCCAGCGGCTGGTATTCCCAGGCCTGGATGTCGCGGGCCGACCAGTCGTTGAGCAGGCAGATGCCAAACACATGGTCTTCGGCCTGGTCCAGGGCAATGGGCTCACCCAGCGCGTTGCCGGTGCCCATCAGCACGCCCAGCTCCACCTCCCAGTCCAGCCGCTTGCAGGGGCCGAAGCTGGGGGTGGAGGCCCCCGGGGGCAGGGTTTGCCCGTTGGGGCGGCGAAGCGGATGGCCCGACACCTGGATGCTGGACGAACGCCCGTGGTAGCCGATGGGCACCCAGGTGTAGTTGGGCATCAGCGGGTTGTCGGGGCGGAACAGCTTGCCAATGTTGGTGGCGTGGTGGATGGAGGTGTAGAAGTCGGTGTAGTCGCCGATGTGCACCGGCAGCCCCAGGCTCACCTCGGCTTGCGGGTGCAGGCTTTGGCGCACCACGGCCTGGGTTTGCGGGCTGGCCTGGTCGGACAGCAGCGCAAACACCGCGTGGCGCAAGGCTTGCCAGGCCGTCGGCCCCATGGCCATGAAGGCGTTGAGGCTGCTTTGCCCCGCGGCCAGGGCCGCTTGCTGGGCCAGGCCGCTCAGCAGGCCCGAGGCGGCCAGGTTGGCCAAATCGAGCACTTCATTTCCAATAGCAATGCAGCCAATGAAGGAAAGCGTGGGAGCCGTTTTTTTCTTGTAAACGCCCAGGGGCAGGTTCTGGATGGGGAAGTCCGTGCCCGCCACGTTGGCGCTGGCCACCCAGCTGCGGGCGGCGGGGTTGTGGGTGTGGTTGAGGGTGAAGGGGGTGGCGGCTGCGTTCATGCGGGGGTGTCCAGGGTGTTTTGACGGGCCAGGGCCAAGGCTTGGGAGAGTACCGCACGGTCGCCCACGTGGTTGGCCAGGATGAGCACCAGCTTGGCCAGCAGCATGTCGGCCTGGTCGTCGGTGAGGTCGCGCTGGGCGGCAATCAGTTCTTCGTAAAAGGCGTCGGGGCCGGGGATGTTGGGGGTTCGGATGAGTTGCGAGGTGTGGGGCATGAAAGTCTCCGGGGCCGGATCAGTGCAGGGCCAGGGCGCGTTTCAGCGCGGTCTGGGCGGCGGCGGCGTCAAAGGCGCGCCAGCGGGCGGCCACATGCTGATCGGGGCGGATCAGGTACACCGTGCCGGGCTGGGCGTCGTAACGCTGGGCCAGGATGCCCTGGGCGTCCACGATGTCCTTGCCCACCTCCAGCACCTGGGCTGTGACGTTGCCCACGCTCACGCTTTCAGCCCCGGGACCAAAGCTCAGCAGGGTGAAGCCCTGGCCCAGCTGGTTGAGCAGCCATGCGCTTTCTCGTCCGTTGGGTCCGTCTTTCAGGATGGGGGCGTCGGCGCAGTTTGTGCCCGGTGCCATCAGGCCCTGGAAGGTGGCGGTGTCAGGGGTGTTGAGCGACGACTGCACATACGGCGTGGGCGTGGACAGCCGTCCGCTGTTGACCAGCGGGCGGGCAAACGCCTCGGTGCGGGCCAGCTCCAGCACCGCGTTGCGCAGGCGCAGCGAGGCCCGGCTTTTGGGGGTGATGAAGTCGGTGGAGCGGGTGGAGTTCAGCAGGTTGTCGTCCGCGGCAAAGGCGCGTTCCTCGTGGTAGCTGTCCAGCAGCGCCAGCGGGGCATCGCCTTTCAGGATGAGCGCCAGCTTCCAACTGAGGTTGTCGCAGTCCTGCACGCCGGTGTTGGCCCCCCGGGCGCCAAAGGGCGACACCTGGTGCGCCGCGTCGCCGGTGAACAGCACGCGCCCATGGCGGAAGTTGTCCACCCGG
>DASUON010000489.1:0-8735 GCA_036276615.1 Burkholderiaceae bacterium | reverse complement strand
GGCCCCGCCGCCCATGCCCAGCTGGTTGCGGATGTTGTTGGCGTCGTCGTTGTGATAGGCAAAAAACACCTGCACGGCGCGGGGTGTGCCGATGCGCCCCGTGCGCACCAGCTCACGGGCGCGCAGCCATTGCGGATGGTGGCGCACCATGAAGGCTTCCTCGATGTGCACCGCGGCGTCGGCCTCGGTGGCGCGCTGGGCCTCGGCCACGCTCAGGGCAAACGGCTTCTCGCACAACACGTGTTTGCCTGCCGCGGCGGCCTGCAGCGTCAGGGGCACGTGCAGGTGGTTGGGCAGGGGGTTGTAGATGGCCTCGATGGCGGGGTCGGCCAGCAGCTCTTCGTAGCTGCCGTAGGCCAGCGGGGTGCCCGCCGAATGGGTGGCCAGGCTGGCGGCTGCTTGGGCCGCCGACAGCGTGCGCGAGGCAATGGCCCGCAGCGCCACCAGCGGGCTGGACAGCATGGCCGGGATGACGTGCACACGGGCGATTTTGGAGGTGCCCAGCACCCCCCAGACGACGGGTTTCATGGCGTGTCAGAGGTAGCTGTTGAGCAGGTTTTCCAGGAACTCCTGGCGGCCGGAGACGGGCAGCACATCCTGGTTGCGCGTGAGCGCGTGGGCGGCCACGTCGTCCAGGCCCATGCGGCCTGCCAGGATGTCCTGCCCCATGGGGGTGGCCCACCCGGCGTAGCGGGCGTCCACGTGCTGGCTCAGGCGACCGTCGGTGAGCATCTTCTCGGCGATCAGCAGGGCGCGGGCGGACACGTCCATGCCGCCGATGTGGCCGTGGAACATGTCTTCGGGGTCGATGCTCTGGCGGCGCACCTTGGCGTCAAAGTTCAGGCCGCCGGTGGTGAAGCCGCCGCCTTTGAGGATGAGGTACAGCGCCAGCGCGGTTTCGGGGATGTTGTTGGGGAACTGGTCGGTGTCCCAGCCGCATTGCATGTCGCCGCGGTTCATGTCGATGGAGCCGAAGATGCCCAGGTCGATGGCGGTGGCAATCTCGTGCTCGAAGCTGTGGCCCGACAGGGTGGCGTGGTTGGCTTCGATGTTGACCTTGATTTCCTTGTCCAGCCCGTAGCGGGTGAGGAAGCCGTACACGGTGGCGGTGTCAAAGTCGTACTGGTGCTTGCTGGGTTCGCGGGGTTTGGGCTCGATGAGGATGGTGCCCTTGAAGCCGATCTTGTGCTTGTACTCCACCACCATGTTCAGGAAGCTGCCCATTTGGTCCAGCTCTTGGCCAATGCGGGTGTTGAGCAGGGTTTCATAGCCTTCGCGCCCCCCCCACAGCACGTAGTTTTCGCCGCCCAGCTTCAGGGTGGCGTCCATGGCTTCTTTCACCTGCAAGGCGGCCAGGGCAAAGATGTCGGGGTTGGGGTTGGTGGCCGCGCCCGACATGAAGCGGCGGTGGCTGAACAGGTTGGCCGTGCCCCACAGCAGCTTCATGCCGGTTTCCTGCTGCTTGGCCCCCAGCACGTCCACCATGGCGTGCAGGTTGTTCACGCTCTCCCGCGGGGTGGCACCTTCGGGGGCCACGTCGCGGTCGTGAAAGCAGTAGTAGGGCGCGCCCAGTTTGCTGAAAAATTCAAACGCCACATCGGCCTTGGCTTTGGCCGCGGCCATGGGGTCGGCCATGTGCTGCCAGGGGCGCTGGAAGGTGTCGCCGCCAAACGGGTCCAGCCCGTTCCAGCAGAAGCTGTGCCAGTAGCACACGGCAAAGCGCAGGTGCTCTTCCATGCGTTTGCCCAGCACCAAGCGGTTTTTGTCGTACCACTTGAAGGCCAAGGGGTTGGTGGACTGGGGGCCTTCGTAGGCGACGGGGCCCACGTTGTGGAAATAGGTGCTCATGTCGTTCTCGGAATGGAAAAGGTCAACGGGGACGGTACAGGTTGCGGAATTGCTGGTAGCGCGGGGTCAGCAGGGCTTGCTCATCCGCATCGGGGAGGAAATGCGCGGCCACGGCAGGGCTTTGGCACACCGCCGAGGGCTCGCCCCCGGTGGCCAGCCAGGCCAGGCGTGCGGCCCCCAGGGCACCGCCCAGGGCGGAGCTGTGGTGGGTGACCACCTCCACCCCCAGGGCACTCGCCAGTTGCTGCGCCCAGAAGGCGCTGCGCGCACCGCCGCCCACCAGGGACAGGCGCTGCACCTGGCTGCCGGCGGCGTTCAGGGCCATCAGCCCGTCTTTCAGGCCAAAGGTCACGCCTTCCATCACGGCGTAGCCCAGGCGGGCGGCGTCGGTGTCGAAGTCCAGCCCATGGAAGCTGCCGCGCACGGCGGCGTCGTTGTGGGGCGTGCGCTCACCGCTCAAATAGGGCAGGAACAAGGGCGCGGCGGCGCGTGCCGATGCCGACAGCCCCGCAACCTGCGCGGCCACCGCGCCTGCATCGGGAGCCCCCACCAGTTGCGTGACCCATTGCAGCGCACTGGCGGCGGACAGCATCACGCTCATCTGGTGCCAACGGTCGGGCAGCGCGTGGCAAAACGCGTGGGTGGCGCTGGCGGCGTTGGGCTGGTAGCTCGGCGTCACCACAAACAACACCCCGCTGGTGCCCAGCGACAAGAACCCCTGCCCCGCTTCGGTCACGCCCATGCCCACGGCGCTGGCGGCGTTGTCGCCCCCGCCCCCGGCCACCGGCACACCGGGCGTGAGGCCCAGGCTGTGGGCCACATCGGCCTTCAGGCCCGCGCTGACCGCACTGCCTTCCACCAGCCGCGGCATGTGCGCCTGGGTGAGGCCGGTGAGGGCCAGCAAGGTGTCGGACCAGGCCCGCTGCTTCACATCCAGCCAGAGGGTGCCGCTGGCGTCCGACAGGTCGGTGACGTGTTCCCCGGTGAGCATCAGCCGCACGTGGTCCTTGGGCAGCAGCACCTTGGCCACCTGGGCAAACACCTCGGGCTCGTGCGTGGCCACCCAGCGCAGCTTGGGAGCGGTGAAACCGGGCATGGCCAGGCTGCCCGCCAGTTCGGGCAAGGCCGGGCATTCGGCCATCAGGTCCACACATTCGGCGGCGCAGCGGGTGTCGTTCCACAAGATGGCGGGGCGCAGCACCCGGTTCTGGGCGTCGAGCAGCACCGCACCATGCATCTGGCCCGACAGGCCAATGCCCCGCACCGCCGCATAGGCCGCCGGGTGCTGCGCACGCAGCGTGTGCAGGGCCTGCTGTGTGGCCGCCCACCAGTCGGCAGGGTTTTGTTCGCTGTGCCCCGCGTGGGGGCGCGAGACCGTCAGCGCCACCCCGGCCGAGCCCACCACCGTGTGGTCTTCACCCAAGAGCAGCACCTTGACTTCCGAGGTGCCAATGTCAATGCCCAGATGCATGTTGTCTCAATCCGTTTGAAAGTCTGCAAACACAGCAGCCCGTGCGTGCATGGGCCGCAGGTCGTGGTGCCACACCAGCGCCGCCGCCCCCACCGCAGACGCCCACAGCCCGTAACGCGCGGGGCGCACCTCGGGGGCGGCCATGCCGGCACGGGCCGCATAGGCGGCCAGCGTGTCTTGCGCCACCTGAACCATGTCCGGGTGGCGCACACACGATGCGCCGCCCACCACCAGGGCGCTGGGGCTGAGCGTGGTCCAGAGGTTTTGCAGCACCACCCCCAAATACACCCCGCCCTGTGTGGGCCGGTCCAGGCGGGACAAGGCCTTGGCCCCAAAAAAAGCTTCGGCACACCCCAGGCGACCGCAGGAGCACGGGGGGCCGTCAATCTGCAAAATGGTGTGTCCGATTTCCCCGGCCATGCCCTGCACGCCGGTGAACAGGCGGTCGTTGAGCACAATGCCCGCGCCCACGCCCACGTCGCAGGTCACGAAGATCAGCGAGCCCTGGGCCTGGTCGTCGGCAAACTCGTATTCGCTCAGTGCGGCGGTGTCGGCCTCGTTTTGCACGTGAATCGGCACCGGGGGCATGCCCGCCTGCAGCAGGGCCTGGGTGATGAGGGGCACAAACGCCACGTTGCGCCAACCCAGGTTGGGGGCAAACCGCACGATGCCGGTGGCCTCGTCAAACGTGCCCGGCAAGCCCACCCCCACACCCGACACCTGCACCCCTTGTTGCGACAGCTGGCGGTGCGCTTGCGCCACCCGCGGGGCCAGTTGCTGACACACCGCCTGGGGTTGGGCATCGGCCAAGGGTTCTTCCCACGAGCACAACACCTGCCCGGTGGGCGACACGCCCACCACCCGCAGGACCTCCACGGCCACCTCCACCCCCACAAACGCGCGGCGTGTGCCGTCGATGTACAGCGGGGTGGATGGACGGCCCAGGCCTTGGGGCGTGGCCACGGTGCTTTCGGCAATCCAGCCTTCGTCCAGCAGCTCGCGCACCAGCAGGCTCACGGTGGACTTGGTCAACCCGCTTTCCTGCGCCAGCTGGGCCCGCGACAGGCCTCCGCGCTGGCGCAACAAGCGCAGCAGCACGCTGCGGTTGATGCGTTTGA
Organism: Burkholderiaceae bacterium; assembly: GCA_036276615.1. GTDB lineage: Bacteria > Pseudomonadota > Gammaproteobacteria > Burkholderiales > Burkholderiaceae_C > UBA2334. The sequence continues at coordinate 4,298 of DASUON010000489.1, read as the reverse complement.
CCAGTTGTTGATCGCCAGTGGTTTTCATGGGAAAAGATGCGTTGCGGGGGATTTCACCGATGGGGGGATTGAACCTTGCCCTCGGGTTGCTTGCCCGCAATGATCATGCCCAGGACCTCGTCCTCCGTGACGTCGCTGGTGCGGTAGGTGCCCACCAGCTTGCCGTTTTTCATCACCGCCAGTCGGTCGCTGAGGCCAAACACATCGGGCATGTCGTGGGTGATGAGGAAAATGCCCACACCCTCCGCCTTGAGCTGGCGCACCAGGTTGCCCACCATGGCGGTTTCCTCCGGCCCCAGGGCGGCGGTGGGTTCGTCCATGATGAGGATCTTGGCGTTGAAGTAGATGGCCCGCGAAATGGCCACCACCTGACGCTGCCCGCCGGACAGACGACGCACCGGGATGTGCACGTTCTTGAAGTTCTTGTTCAAGCGCTGAAACACCTGGCGGGCGTCAGCCCCCATGCGGTGGTCGTCCAAGGTGTTCCAGCGCGTGAGCAGTTCACGCCCCAGGAACAGGTTGGCCACGGCGTCCAGGTTGTCGGCCAGCGCCAGGGTCTGGTAGATGGACTCGATGCCGCAGCGCTGCGCGTCCACCGGGGTGCGGATGTGGGCGGGTTGGCCCGAAATCAGCACCTCGCCGCTGTCGATGGGGTAGGCCCCCGCCAGCATCTTCATCAACGTGGACTTGCCCGCGCCGTTGTGGCCCAACAGGGCCACAACCTCGCCCGGGTACAGGTTGAGGCTGACGTCTTCGACCGCGCGCACCCCGCCAAACGACTTGGCAATGTGGCGCATTTCCACCAGCGGCTGAGAAGGGTTGTGGGTGCTCATGCGGCGTCTCCCGTCAGACGGCGGTACAGCACGTCAAACACCACCGCCACGATCAGCACCTGACCGATGATGACGTAGCGCACGCCGATGGACACGTCCAGCAGCAGCATGCCGCTGTCGATGCTCTGCATGATCAGGGCCCCCAGCACCGAGCCCAGGATGGACCCGCTGCCCCCCGCCAGCGAGGTGCCGCCGATCACGGCCGCGGCAATCACATACAACTCCATGCCCGTGCCCAGCGAGTTGGTGCCGGCGTTCAACCGGGCGATGGACACCATGGCGGCGATGGTGATCAACACCCCCATCAACGCAAACAGCATGAGCGTGACCCGCCGCACCGGAATGCCCACCAAGGCCGCGGCCTCGGGGTTGCCACCCATGGCAAACACGTAGCGGCCAAAGCGGGTGCGGTGCACGATGAACGACAGCACCAGGGCCACGCCACCCCAGATCAGCACGGGGATGGGGATGCCTTGCGGCGCATCCTTGCTGGGAATTTGGTAGGTATTCATGGCAGCCACGAACGTCAGCACCAAGGCCATGGGCACCAGGGTCAGCAGGCCATCGAGCCACAGTGCGTTGTTGGGCACGCCGTACTTGGCCTTGGCGTGCCGCTGGGCCCAGGTCTTGCCCGCCAGCAGCAGCACCAGCACCCCGGCCAGTGCCCAGCTGGCGTCCACGCCAATGGCACCGTCGAATCCGCCGCCCAGCCGCTGGAAGAAGGCGTCGTTCACCGGCTGGGTCTTGCCGTCGGCCACCAGGAAGGCGGCGCCGCGAAACGACATCAAACCGCCCAGCGTCACCACAAAAGAGGGAACGCCCAGCATGGCGGTCAGCGCTCCCTGGTACAGGGACACGGCGATGGCCACGGCCACGCCGGCCAGCGAGGCTTCCAGCCAGTGCCAGCCCGCCGTGTACATGAGGGTGGCGACCAGCACCCCCACAAAACCCATGACCGAGCCCACCGACAGGTCGATGTGGCGCGCCACGATGACCAGCACCACCACCGTGGCCACGATGCCCACCACGGCGGTCTGCTGGGCGATGTTGTAGAGGTTCTCGGGCGACAGGAACAGCCCGCCCGACAGCACGTTGAACACGATGGCAATGAGGGCCAACACCATTCCCATCATCACCAGCCGCCAGTCAATGGCGGCTTGTTTCAGGGCATTGAAGACCAGGTTCACAAACGCTCTCCAAGGGTACAAAAAGGGGACCGCAGGCAAGCCCATGCCTGCGGTCTCAGGCCTCGCCCGCAGGCGTCACTTGCAGGCTGCGGGAGCCTTGGCGGCGTCCACCCCCTTGCAGAGGTCTTCCTTCTTGATCCAACCGGCCTTGACCACCACGTCCAGGTTCTTGGCGGTGATGGGCACGGGTTTGAGGAACTGCGCTTGCAGCGCCACCTTCTTCTCGCCCCCGTTCCAGGTCTGGGCGCCGGCCACCTTCTGGCCCTTGGCCAGGGTCACGGCCGCCGCGGCGGCATCACGCCCCAGGTCACGGGCGTCTTTCCACACCGACACGGTCTGCGTACCCAACGCCACCCGGTTCAGGGCGGCGTGGTCGCCGTCCTGGCCGGACACGGGAATGCCCTTGATGCCCTTGGCCGTCAGTGCGGCCACCACACCACCGGCGGTGCCGTCGTTGGAGGCCACCACCGCATCCACCTTGCCGCCGGTCTTGGTGAGGATTTGCTCCATGTTCTTCTGGGCCACTTCGGGCTTCCAGCCCTCGGTGTATTCCTCACCCACGATCTTGATGTCGCTCTTCTTGACGGCTGCATCGATGATTTCCTGCTGACCACCCCGCAAGAAGTTGGCGTTGGGGTCGGTGGGCGAGCCTTTGATCATCACGTAGTTGCCCTTGGGCTTGGCCTCGAACACAGCCCGCGCCTGCGCACGCCCCACCTCCACGTTGTCAAAGGTGATGTAGAACACCCCGGGCGCTTCGATCAGGCGGTCGTAGGCCACCACCGGAATTTTTTGCTGGTTGGCCTTGTTGACCGCGGGCAGGATCGCGTCCTTGTCCATGGCCAGGATGATCAGGGCCTTGGCACCTTTGGCGATCAGGCTGTCGATGTCGGCCAGTTGCTTCTCGGGCGAGCCCCCGGCGTCCGCGCTGATGTAGGAGGCGCCATCCTTGGCCAACTGGGCCTTGATGGCCGCCTCGTCCGTCTTCCAGCGCTCTTCCTGGAAGTTGGACCAACTCACCCCCACCACCTGAGCGAACGCACCGGCGCTGGCCAAGCTCAGCGCCAGGGTGGACAGTGTTGCCTTGAATTTCATACGCGTCTCCAGTTGCTCGGCCTGTTGCAGGCCTTTGGTTATGAATGGGCTCGGCAGAGCCATCGCCTTGCCGCACGCATGACCACGCACTTAGTAAGGACGACGAACAAATTATTTGTTCAAGTCCCACGCTTCCAACATTGGTGCAAACCCGAGCAGGGGAAAACGGCAGGCAACCTCCGTCTCTCAGGCTGCCCTCGACATCCGGCTGCGGCCCAGGGCCGCAGGGCGTCAAACCTTCATCAGCGCTTCCAGCTTGATGGCGTCGGCCACAAAGGCGCGGATGCCTTCGGCCAGTTTTTCAGTGGCCATGGCGTCTTCGTTCAGGGCGAAGCGGAAGGCGGCTTCGTCCAGTTGCACGCGCTCGATGTCCATGGCCCGGGCCGCCTGGGCGTCCAAGGCGGGAGACAACGGGGCGTCGGACGCGGCCAGCTGCGCCAGCAGTTCGGGCGCAATGGTGAGCAGGTCGCAACCGGCCAAGGCCTGGATCTGCCCGAGGTTGCGGAAGCTGGCCCCCATGACCTCGGTGGTGATGCCGTGGCGCTTGTAGTAGTTGAAGATGCGCGTGACCGACTGCACGCCGGGGTCGTTGCCCCCCGCACGGGCGGCCTCATCCCACGACGCTCCGGCCTGCTTCTTGTACCAGTCGTAAATGCGCCCCACAAACGGCGAAATCAACTGAACCTTGGCCTGCCCGCAGGCCACGGCCTGACCAAAACCGAACAACAGCGTCAGGTTGGTGTGAATGCCCTCGCGCTCCAGTTGCTGGGCAGCCTGGATGCCCTCCCACGTGGACGCGATCTTGATCAGCACCCGGTCGATGTGCACACCCTCGGCCTGGTACAGCTCGATGAGGCGGCGCGCCCGGGCCACGGTGGCCGTGGTGTCAAAGCTCAGGCGGGCATCGACCTCGGTGGACACACGCCCGGGGATGTGGGTGAGGATTTCGCAGCCAAAGCGCACCAGCAGCCGGTCCATGACCTCGCCCAGGTCACGCCCCCCAAACCGAGCCAGGGTCTGCGCCAGCAACGGGGCGTACTCGGCCTTTTGCACGGCCTTGAGGATGAGCGACGGGTTGGTGGTCGCATCCTGGGGCTTGTACTGGGCAATTTGCAAAAAGTCGCCGGTGTCCGCGACCACGGTGGTGTGGGCTTTGAGTGCGTCAAGCTGGTTCATGCAGGGT
>DASUON010000488.1:0-4777 GCA_036276615.1 Burkholderiaceae bacterium | reverse complement strand
GCACCCGCCACCGGCTGGCCGGTGCTGGTGTACTACCACGGCGGGGGTTTCACCGTGGGCAGCAGCGCCACCCACGAAAGCCTGTGCCGCCACCTGGCCCACCTGGCGCACTGCGCCGTGGTGTCGGTGGACTACCGGCTGGCCCCCGAACACCGCTTCCCCACCGCCGTGCACGACGCTTTCGACGCCTTGCAAGCCGTGCGCCAGCAGGCGGCCACCCTGGGGCTGGACGCCCAGCGTGTGGCCGTGGGCGGCGACAGCGCCGGCGGCACCCTCACCGCCGTCACCGCCATCCAGGCGCGGGACGCGGGCATTCCCCTGGCGCTGCAACTGCTGTTCTACCCCGGCACCACCGCCCACCAGGACACGCCCTCGCACCAGACCTTTGCCCACGGCTTTGTGCTGGAAGCAGCGTCCATCGACTACTTTTTTGAGCAGTACATTGCCAAGGCCGACCGCGACCACTGGTGGTTTGCCCCCCTCAACGCGCCCGAGCTGGACGGCGTGGCCCCAGCCTGGCTGTGCCTGGCCGAGTGCGACCCGCTGGTGGACGAAGGCCTGGCCTACGCCGACCGCCTGCGCATGGCCGGGGTGCCGGTGGACCTGGACATCTACAAAGGCGTGACCCACGAATTCATCAAAATGGGCCGCGCCATCCCCGAAGCCCTCAAGGCCCATCAGGACGCCGCTCGGGCGCTGCGCCACGCATTCAAGGAGACCCCATGACCGTTCTGCCCACCCGTTCCGACTTCCGCCTGTTGCACCGCCTGCGCGTGCGCTGGGCCGAGGTGGACATGCAGGCCATCGTGTTCAACGCGCACTACCTCATGTACCTGGACACCGCCATCACCGAGTACTGGCGCGCCTCGTCCCTGCCGTACCACGAGACCTTTCTGGCCCTGGGCGGCGACATCGTGGTGCGCAAGGCCTCGGTGGATTTCATCAGCAGCGCCCGCATGGACGACGTGCTCGACATCGGCATGCGCTTTGTCGAAGCCGGGCGCAGCTCCATGTGCTTTCAGGGCGGCATTTTTCGGGGGGACGAGCTGCTGGCCACCGGCGAGCTGGCCTATGTGTACATCGACCCCCAGGCCCCCAAGGGCTCCAAAGCCTCGCGCGAGGTGCCCCAGGCCCTGCGCGACGCCCTGGCCGCTTTCGAGGGCGGCCAGACCATGACGCAGCTGCACGTGGGCGACTGGGCCAGCGTCCAGGCCCAGGCCATGCCGCTGCGCCACACCGTGTTTGCCGTGGAAAAAGGCATTCCGCCCGAATTCATGTCCGACGCAGCCGACGCCACCGCCCACCACGCCCTCATCACCAACCGCCTGGGTGTGACCCTGGCCACCGGGCGGCTGGTGCCGCTGGACGGCGGCCAACGCGGGCAAATTGGCCGCATGGCCGTGCTGGCCCCCCAGCGCAGCCAGGACCTGGGCGGCCAGCTGCTGCGCGCCCTGCTGCAACGCGCCCGCGAACGCGGCATGACCGAAGTGATGCTGCACGCCCAGGCCGGTGCCGTGCGCTTCTACGCCCGCCACGGCTTCAAGGCCCACGGCGAACCGTTTGAAGAAGCCGGGCTGCCGCACCAGACCATGGTGCTGCCCCTGACCCCGTTGGCCTGAGCGGCACACCCCCATGGCCACCGAAATCGAACGCAAGTTCCTCGTGGCGGGCGAGGGCTGGCGCAACCACCCCCAATCCGACGGCGGCGTGCGCTACACCCAGGGCTACCTCAACCGCGACAAGGCCCGCACCGTGCGCGTGCGGGTGGCCGGGGCGCAGGGCTGGCTCACCATCAAGGGCCAGAACCAGGGTGCCACCCGGGCCGAGTTTGAATACCCCATTCCCCTGGCCGACGCACAAAGCCTGCTGGCCCTGTGCGACGGCCCGCTGATCGACAAAACCCGCCACACCCTCACCGAAGGCAGCACCGTGTGGGAGGTGGACGAGTTCCATGGCGACAACGCCGGGCTGGTGGTGGCCGAGGTGGAACTGACCGCCGAAGACCAGCCCTTTGCCCGCCCCGACTGGCTGGGCGCGGAAGTCACCCACGACCCCCGCTACTTCAACTCGGCCCTCATTGCCCACCCCTATTGCCGTTGGTGAACGGGCTGGGTTTTCACCGGAAAGATGCGGCTATATACTTTTGCTATACACGAATTGACGCAGGAGATTCGCATGTCTGTTGGAACGGTTTTCATCAACAACCGCACCCAGGCCGTCCGCCTGCCGGTTGATGTACGTTTGCCCGACGGCATCCAGAAAGTGGACATCCGGGTGCGGGGCAACGAGCGCATCATTTCCCCCGTGGGGCAGCGGTGGGACAGCTTCTTCAACGCAGGGCCATTGGTCAGTGACGACTTCATGGTGGATCGGGCCGACCAACACCAGCCCGACCGGGAGCCGCTGTGATGCTGCGCTACCTGCTGGACACCAACATCGTCATCTATGTTCTGAAACGCCGCCCCCTGGAGGTGCTGTCCACCTTCAACGCCAACGCCAGCCGCATGGCCATCTCGTCCATCACGTTGGCGGAACTCATGCACGGGGCCGAGAAAAGCAGCAAGGTGTCTGACAACCTGCTCGCCATTGAAGACTTCTGCAGCCGTCTGGATGTTCTGCCCTACACCGCCAAAGCGGCGCAACACTACGGTGCCATCCGTGCATCACTTGAAAAAATCGGCCAGCCCATTGGCGTGAACGACCTGCACATTGCTGCCCACGCCCGCAGCGAGGGCTTGGTGGTGGTGACGAACAATGTGGCCGAATTTGCCCGCGTGCCCGGGCTGGAACTCGAAAACTGGGTCAACCCCACGCAGTGACGAGCGTAGCGTGGGGCGGTCAAAAACTCAGAACGAGGTGACCACCGTCGCCCCGATGCCCTGGAACTGGTCCATGTTCATCAGCGCGTCGATCGACTGCTCCAGGCTGATGGTTTGCCCCACCAGCTGCTGCGGGGCCAGCTTGCCCGACTGCATCATGTCCAGCATGGCCCCGTAGCGGTGCGCCTGCATGCCGTGGCTGCCCAGAATCTCCAGCTCGTGCCCGATCACCCGGGCCATGGGCACGGCGGGCGTGGTGTGTTCACCCAGCATCAGCCCCACCTGCACATGCTTGCCGCGCTTGCGCAGGTTGCTGATGGAGTTGAAGCAGGTGGTGGGGTGACCCAGCGCGTCCAGCGACACATGCACACCGCCCTTGCTGATCTCCCGCACCGCCTGCGCCACGTCGGCCACCTGCGTGGCGTTGACCGTGGCCACCGCGCCCACGGCACGGGCCAGGGCCAGCTTGTCGTCGGCAATGTCAATGGCAATCACGTTGGCCCCCACGGCGTTGGCAATCATGATGGCCGACAGCCCCACGCCCCCGCAGCCGTGCACCGCCACCCACTGGCCGGCGGAGGTCTTGCCCTGGTCCACCACCGCACGGAACGAGGTGGCAAACCGGCAGCCCAGGCTGGCGGCGGTGGCAAAGTCCAGCGAGTCGGGCAGGGCCACCAAGTTCAGGTCGGCCTGGGCAATGGCCACGTACTCGGCAAACGAACCCCAGTGCGTGAAACCGGGCTGCGACTGGTGGTCGCACACCTGCTGGTGCCCGGCATGGCACTCGGGGCAGTTGCCGCAAGCCGCCACAAACGGCACGGTGACGCGGTCGCCCACTTTCCACTTCTTCACGTCAGCCCCCACGGCGTGGACCACGCCCGCGAACTCGTGGCCCGGCACATGGGGCAGTTGAATGTCGCCATCGTGCCCCACCCAGCCGTGCCAGTCGCTGCGGCACACGCCCGTGGCCTTCACCTGAATCACCACCCCGTGGCTCTGGGGCGTGGGATCGGGCACCTCCTTGAGTTGCGGGGGTGCGCCAAAGCGTTGGTAAACGACAGCTTTCATGAAAATCTCCAATGTTGAATGTGTTTGTCAGTATAAAAATATGATGTGAAAAGTTCTTTCTGTTTGGGTGGCGTTTGCGCCTGGGGTTTGATGGCTTTTTTCGCCACCCCCAAGGCCGTTGAAGAAAGGTTTCGGCATGGACACGCTGGACAAAATCGACCTGGCCATGCTGGCCAAACTGCAACAGGACGGGCGCACGCCCAACGCCAAGCTGGCCGAAGCCTTCGCCCTCAGCGAAGCCTCGTGCTGGCGGCGTCAGAAGCGGCTGGAGGAAGCGGGCGTCATCGAGGGTTACCAGGCCATCCTCAACCGCCGCAAGCTGGGCATTGGCGTCATGGCGTTTGTGCAAATCGTGTGCACCCAGCACACCGAGGAAGTGACCGCCAGCTTCGAGCGGCAGATCAGGGCCTGCCCCAACGTGGTGGAGTGCCACAACATCACCGGCGAGGCCGACTTCCTGCTGAAGGTGGTGGCGCAGGACCTGGACGACTACAGCCGCTTTGTGGAGCGCGTGCTGCGCCAACTGCCCGGGGTGCAGGGCATCCGCTCCAGCATCTCGCTGCGCGAACTGAAGGCGGCCACGGGGCTGCCGGTGCTGGACATTTTGGGGGGGTGAGGGGAAGCCCGGCACCCATGTCGCACGAATGCTGCATTTCGCCATGGCGGCCATGTCATCGAACAAAAAAGCGCATCCAGTGGAGATAAGCCTTCTCGGTGCTGAGGCTATAGTGAAGGTATCGAATCCGCTCCCGCAGCTGGTCCAGAAGCCGTGTAGAGCGCAAAACAGGCGTGCCGGGTTTCATGGTTTGTTTATACCTGTGTTTTTGAACAGCGTATCGACCCCAAACCCAGGCAGCAAGCCATTCTCAGGAGGAAGCCGTGACCAGAAT
>DASUON010000487.1:0-16408 GCA_036276615.1 Burkholderiaceae bacterium | reverse complement strand
CTGCATGAAGCGCTCCAGGCGAGCCGACGAGTGCTCAGGCCCCTGCCCTTCGTAGCCGTGCGGCAGCATCAGGGTGATGCCGTTGACACGCCCCCACTTCACTTCGCCCGAGGCGATGAACTGGTCGATCACCACCTGCGCACCGTTGGCGAAATCGCCGAACTGGGCTTCCCAGATCACCAGGGTGTTGGGGTCGTTGGACGCATAGCCGTATTCGAAGCCCAACACTGCCTCTTCGGACAGGATGGAGTCGATCACGACAAACGGGGCCTGGTTGTCGGCCACGTTCTGCAGCGGCACGTAGGTGCCGGTGTCCCACTTCTCGCGCTTCTGGTCGTGGATGACGGCATGGCGGTGCGTGAACGTACCGCGGCCACAGTCTTCACCCGACAGGCGCACGGGGTAACCGCTGGCCACCAGGGACGCAAAGGCCATGTGCTCGCCCATGCCCCAGTCCACGGGGATGTCGCCACGGGCCATGGCCGCGCGGTCGTCGTACACCTTCTTGACCAGCGGGTGCGGGCTGACGCTTTCAGGCAGCGTGGTGATGCGATCGGACAGGCGCTTCCACTCGGCCATGGGCACGCCGGTGTCGCCACCGTCGGTCCATTTCTTGCCCAGGAAAGGCGACCAATCCACCGCGTACTTGCTCTTGAAGTTGGAGAGCACCGGGTCCACGGTGTGGCGACCAGCGTCCATGGCTGCGCGGTAGGCTTTCACCAGCTCGTCGCCCAGGCCTTCCCCGAACCCTTGGGCGGCCAGCTTGTCGGCGTACAGCTTGCGGGTGCCGGGGTGGGCACCGATCTTCTTGTACATCAGCGGCTGGGTCAGCGCAGGGGTGTCCTGCTCGTTGTGGCCCAGTTTGCGGAAGCAGACGATGTCCACCACCACGTCCTGGCGGAATTCCATGCGGTATTCCAGGGCCAGCTGGGTGGCCAGCACCACGGCTTCGGGGTCGTCGCCGTTGACGTGCAGCACCGGGGCTTCGACCATCTTCACGATGTCCGTGCAGTACACGCTGGAACGCATGTCACGCGGGTCGGAGGTGGTGAAACCGATCTGGTTGTTGATGATGAAATGCACCGTGCCGCCCGTGGTGTAGCCACGGGTCTGGGCCAGCGCCAGGGTTTCCTGGTTGACGCCTTGGCCGCCAAAGGCCGCGTCACCGTGCACCAGCACGGGCAGCACCTGGTCGCCACGTTTGTCGCCACGACGGTCCATGCGGGCGCGGGCAGAGCCCACCACCACCGGGTTGACGATTTCCAGGTGCGAGGGGTTGAACGCCAACGACAGGTGAACCGGGCCGCCAGGGGTGGTCACGTCGGAGCTGAAGCCTTGGTGGTACTTCACGTCACCGGCGGGCAGGTCTTCGGGGGCAGTGTGGTCGAACTCGGCAAACAGGTCCTTGGGCATCTTGCCCATGGTGTTGACCAGCACGTTCAAGCGGCCACGGTGGGCCATGCCGATCACGATCTCTTGCACGCCACGGGCACCAGCGGACTGGATGACCTCGTCGATGGCGGCAATGAAGCTCTCGCCACCTTCCAGCGAGAAACGCTTCTGGCCGACGTACTTGGTGTGCAGGAAACGCTCCAGGCCTTCAGCGGCCGTCAGCTTTTCGAGGATCTGCTTTTTCTTCTCGCCCGAGTAGTTGGGCTTGCTGCGGATGCTTTCCAGCTTTTGTTGCCACCAGCGCTTTTCGTTCTGGTCGGAGGTGTGCATGTACTCGGCACCGATGCTGCCGCAGTAGGTTTCGCGCAGCGCATTGAGCAGCTCGCGCAGCGGCATGGTGTCGCGACCGAAGAACGTGTTGCTGGTGTTGAACACGGTTTCCAGGTCGGCGTCGCTGAAGCCGTAGAACGACAGCTCCAGCTCGGGAATGTTTTCGCGTTCCTGGCGCTTGAGCGGATCCAGGTTGGCCCAACGGTTGCCCACGTTGCGGTAGGCGGCAATCAGCTGCTGAGACGAAACGCGCTTGCGCCCCATTTCAGAGTCGGTGTTGGCCAGCACGACCTGCGTGGTGCCTTTTTTGGCACGCTCGGCAAAGGCGTTGATGACAGGCAGGTGGGGCACATCGCGGGCGTCGGTGCCGTCCACTGCGGGAACGTGCTGCAACGCGTCGAAGTAGCTGCGCCAGGTGTCGGGAACGCTGCCGGGGTTGGCCAGATAGTTCTCGTACATCTCTTCGACATAGGGGGCATTGCCGCCGAAGAGGTAGGAGTTGCCTTTGAAGGCACCGTAGACGTTGGTAGTCTCGCTCATTGTTTCGCAGACCTCCGCTTCCCTGAGGGAAGCATCAGATGGTTGAAGAACCTCCCGCGACACGGCTGAACCGTTTGGCGGATGCGACTGTGACTAGGAAGGGCCAAGTGCAGCGGGCGATTGTACGCGTTGCCGGCACCGAAGGGGTTGGACCCGCGTTGCAACGGGGCCACGGGTCAGTCAAGCGTCAGGGCACCATGCGCGGCGACAGGCGCTGAGCCACCGGAACAGAGCCCGGCTCGTCCATCTCAATGGCGATCTGGGTGCACACCGTTCTGCACAAGGTCACCGCTTGCTCACTCTGCACGCGGTAAATGACTTGTGTACCCTCTTTGCGCTTGGCCAGCACCCCCGTGCGGTAGAGCACATTCAGGTGCTGGGACAAATTGGGCTGGGTGGTTTCGATTTCACCCAGCAGCTGCGACACCGATTTTTCCTGGTCGCACAGTGCGCTGAGGATGCGCAACCGCATCGGCGTGGCCAGCACGCCAAACAACTCGGCCGCAAGCTCGAACACGCGGCCCTTCTCGACCTGATCGCCGTTGTTTTCGGTGTTGCCCATGGAATCGCGTCATGAATGAATATAAGCATTCATGATAACCAAGACGCCACACCTTGTCCGACCAGGGAAACCCGCGGGTCCGCTCAAAGCGACGGTCGTGTCACTTTGAGCGGGCGAAAGGCGTTCAAGGCTGTACCAAGTCCTTGATCTGCTGCAACGCGGCGGGGTCTTCCATCGTGGTCAGGTCGCCGGCATCGCGCCCTTCGCACACGGCCTGGATGGCGCGACGCAGCAGCTTGCCACTGCGGGTCTTGGGCAGGACGGACACAAAACGCACGCGAGCCGGACGCGCCACCGCGCCGAGCTGGTTGTCCACCACTTTCATGATGTCGCCCTCCAGCTTCAGGGCGTCCGCATCCGTGGCCGCCTGGCTCGGGTCCTTGAGGACCGCGAAGGCCACGGCCACCTGGCCTTTGAGTTGATCCGCCACACCCACCACCGCCACCTCGGCCACGTTGGGGTGGCTGGAAATGCTCTCTTCAATCTCGCGGGTGCCCAGGCGATGACCGGCGACGTTGATCACGTCGTCGGTGCGGCCCAGGATGTAGAAGTAGCCGTCTTCATCTTTCACGCCCCAGTCAAAGGTGCTGTACATGGTCTTGCCGAAAATGCTTGACCAGTAGGTTTTGACGTAGCGCTCGTCATCGCCCCACACGGTTTGCAAGCACCCCGGAGGCAGCGGCCCGTTGACGGCAATGACGCCCTTGGTGTTGGGCTCGGTGATCTCCTCTGCCGTGACTTCGTTGATCAGCTTGACGTCGTACCCATACACGGCCTTGCCCGGTGAACCGAACTTGGTGGGTGCTTTTTCCACGCCATTGCAGATGGCCATGATGGGCCAGCCCGTTTCGGTCTGCCAGTAGTTGTCGATGATGGGTTTGTTCAACGCGCCGCCGATCCAGGTGGCCGTGGGCTCGTCCAAGGGTTCGCCAGCCAGGAACAGGGCCTTCAGGCTGGACAGGTCGTATTTGGTCAGGTAGGCCGGGTCTTGCTTTTTCAGCACACGCGCCGCTGTCGGCGCGGAAAACATCACGCTGACCTTGTATTTTTCGACCAAGCTCCACCAGACACCGGCATCGGGCCGGATGGGAAGCCCCTCGTACATGATGGTGGCCATGCCGTTGATCAGCGGGCCATAGATGATGTAGCTGTGCCCCACCACCCAACCGATGTCCGAGGTGGAGAAGAAGGTTTCGCCGGGCTCGCCCATGTAGATGTGCTTCATGGAGGCGGCCAAGGCCACTGCGTAGCCTGCGGTGTCGCGCTGCACGCCCTTGGGTTTGCCCGTGGTTCCGCTGGTATAGAGGATGTAGCTGGGGTGGGTGCTGTCCACCCATTCGCAAGGAACCTGCGCGTCCAGGTGGGCCTGACGCAACGTGGCGTAGTCCTCGTCACGCCCAGCCACCGGGGCCAGATCGGCCAAACCGCGGTTGACCATCAGCACCTTGCTGGGCTTTTGGGTGGACAGGCTGATGGCTTCGTCCAGCAGGTGTTTGTAGGGCACAACCTTGCCACCGCGCATGCCGGCATCGGCACTCACGATGAGCTTGGGCTGCGCATCGTCAATCCGGCTGGCCAGGGCGTGGCTGGCAAACCCCCCGAACACCACGGAGTGAATCGCACCGATCCGCACGCAGGCCAGCATGGCAAAGCAGGCTTCGGCAATCATGGGCATGTAAATCAGCACCCGGTCGCCCTTGCCCACCCCCAGGCCCCTGAAGATGGCCGCCATGCGGCTGACCTCAGCGTGCAGTTCCTTGAAGCTGTAGGCTTTTTCGGTGCCGGTTTCGGTGGAAACGAACACCAGCGCATTCTGGTCGCCGCGAGTGGCCAAATGGCGGTCCACCGCGTTGTGGCACAGGTTGGTCTGCCCGCCCGCAAACCAACGTGCAAACGGTGGATTGCTGTAGTCGCAAACCTGATCGAAGGGGCGATGCCAGTCAATCAACTGGGCCTGTTCACGCCAGAAACCATCGCGATCATCGATCGAGCGGCGAAAAAAATCGGCATAACTGCTCATGCACTGTCTCCATCAAGCCAAGAAACTGAATTCATAATTATTTATGCCAGCTCTTTCGACAAGCTGACGCAGGTCAAACACCTGCGTCAGCGGACGCCATCATTTGATCAAAGGCAACACCGCCCGAAACTGGGGGTGCTCATGGCTGCGAAGCCACTCGAAAATCACCATTTCCGTTGTCACCAGCTCCACACCGGCGCCGGCCAAGCGGTCGAAAGCCGCATCGCGGTTGCGTTCTGTGCGGGAGCTGCAGGCATCGGTCACCACACACACATCAAACTCGTCGTCCAGCAACTCCAACGCCGTTTGGAGCAGGCACACGTGGGCTTCGCATCCGGCCAGCACCACCGTACCCCGCTCCGACTGTGGGGCCTGAGGGCGCTGCAAGTGTTTGGGCATGCTGCGCGCGTTGCCCCCCGTCGCTTTGACGGGTGGGCGCAACCAGTCTACCAACCCTTCGGCCGCGGCACTGAAGTGGGATTTGCTCAGCGTCTTGCGGCACAGGGCACGCAATTCAGGGTCGTTGGACCCCAGTGCGTCGGGATTCTGTTCCGTGCCCCAGACCGGAACGTCCAACATCTGGGCCACCTTGGCCAACCGAACCGCATTGCCCAGCACCGTTGTTGCATCGACCACGGCGGGGAGGAGTCGGGTTTGATAATCGATCAAGACGAGTTGAGACTCCGTCACTTCTAACAACATATGTTTCCTGTCACAATCAAACGTTGATTGAATTGCATCCGGGTCACCGCAGGGCAGACATGCCAACGGGTGATGCCGATCCAACCGGGATTGTCTGCTTTTGCCACGCTTTGTCGATTATCTGTTGAGCTTGCGCGCGGAGAGACCGTCGTTTGTGTCGACCACCAGCATGGGCCTTGCGGCCTTGTTGCTGAGTGTTGGCATGAGCGTGCATGCAGCACCTCAGGACACTGACACCGCCCTTCAAACCCCTGTCACGGTCCCGACCGAGGCGACACCAGTGTCTTCCCTGGCCGCCAGATTGTCCGATGTGCCCGTGTTGGGGGCGGGGTTGGGCCACCTCAACAACGGCCTGGGGCAAATCCGCCAGTCCATGAGCCAGACCACCTCCGACCTGGTGCTCAACGCCATGGGCTTCCTGGGTGTGCCGTACCGTCGTGGTGGCAGCTCCGCTGAGACCGGGTTCGATTGCAGTGGTTTTGTGCGATCGGTCTACGAAAACACGTTGGGCATGGTGTTGCCCCGACGTGCCGCAGAGCAAGCGCAATCCACGGCCAAGATCAACTCCGACGAACTCAGGCCCGGTGATCTGGTGTTTTTCAACACCATGCGCCGTGCATTCAGCCATGTGGGCATTTATGTGGGGGACGGAAAGTTCATCCACTCGCCCCGAGCGGGTGGCAAGGTCCGCGTGGAGGACATGCGGGAGTCGTACTGGGCCAAGCGGTTCAACGGCGCACGGCGTGTGGAAACAGCCCCCGGGACGCCGCCGGTGGACACCCGCCTGATCATGCCCGGCACCAACTGAGGGTTGTTCAGCCCCACTCCGTGCGGTTTCGTCCCTGCAGTTTGGCGGCATAAAGCGCGGCGTCGGCCCGCGCCATGGTCTTGTCGGTGTCCTCGCCCGGGCGGTACTGGGTCACGCCAATGGACACGGTCATCTTCACCGCTCCCGTGGGGGTGTTCACCACGGCATCAGCCACTTTTGCCCGGACGCGCTCCAGACAGATCTGTCCTGACGCCGGATCGGTGTCGGTCAGCAAAATCACAAATTCCTCCCCACCCCATCGAGCCAGGGTGTCGTGCGCGCGCAAGGTGCCCAACACCACAGAGGCAAATGCTTGCAAAGCCACGTCGCCCGCTTGGTGCCCGTGGGTGTCGTTGATTTGCTTGAAATGATCGACATCCAGGATGGCGAAAAGCAGCGCTTGGGACTGTCGGTTGGCCCGCTGCGATTCTTCTGCGATTTTTTCCAGCATGTGTCGGCGGTTGAACACACCGGTAAGTTCGTCTCGGGTGGCAATGAGGTTGATTTTGTCCAGCGCCGACTTCAGTTCATTCTTTTTGTTGCGCATGTAGGCGCTCATCAACTGCAACCGCCACGTGAGGAATGTGGTGGCCGACAACACCACAAACGCCATGAAGACATAGGCCGCCAGCAAACCCACTGGCTCGTCGGTCACCAGACGCTGCGCCACATGCAAGGCCGCCAGACTGAACAGGCACAGACCGTACACCGCGACAAAAACCACTTGGCGCAACGACAGACCGAACATGCCAAACATCAGGATGACAGACAGAATGGGCAAGGTCACCCCGCGGCTGTGCCCCGCGATGACAAACGCCGCGGCGTCACACGCAATGGCGTAGAGCATCTGCGCGAATGCCAGGGAGGGATCGGAAAACCGTTGGGACAGGCCACTGCGAATCAGACCGTAAATCACCACCAAGCCGCCGCACGAGAACGCGGCCCAGGTGCCTACGTCGCCCATGCCCTCGGTACCAATGGCCTGAACAAAGTACAACACCCCGACACACGCCACCATCAACAACGCTGCCAGCAGAAACTGGCTGGTGCGAATGCGCATGGGTTTGCTGGTTCCCAACACCCATGCCATGCTTTGGTGGAACCATTGCCGGGCAACAGGGTTGTGGTTTTGGTGGTGCTTTTGGGTCATCGGTCAATATGCGGCCCCCGCGGAGCCTTGCCCCTCTGTGTCAATCGTGGACCTGATGTATGTCGGCCTCGCTTCGCATAACTTCAATCAAACCGCTGTGGGGCTGGCCTTTGGCTCGGATGGATTCACCGGCAGATGCACGGTGAACCGGGACCCTTTGCCCAGTTCACTGGACACTTCAATGCGCCCCCCGTGTTTGGCCACGATGCTGTAGGACAGGGACAGCCCCAGCCCCGTTCCCTTGCCCACAGGCTTGGTGGTGAAAAATGGATCGAAGATCCGCTGGAGGATGCCCGCGGGAATGCCTGACCCGTTGTCGGAAATTTCCACCCACACCCAGTCTTTGGCGTCGTTGGTGCCCGTGCGCACACCGATGACACCGTTGGATGTGATGGCGTGTGAGGCGTTCACGATCAGGTTCATGAACACCTGGTTCAGTTGCGAAGGCAAACACTTCACCAACGGCAGCGTTCCATACGTCTTTTGAACGGTGGCCTTGTACTTGAACTCGTTGTTGGCAATGGTGAGTGTGCTGTCAATGCCTGCATGCAAATCAGCCGGTTGCCAGTCGGTTTCGCCAATGTGCGCAAAGTCCCGCAGCGATTGAACGATGTCGCGCACCCGCTTGAGGCCATCCAGCGACTCGCGGACCAGATCGGCCACATCCCCCTTCAAAAACTCGTAATCGGCCTGCGCCTTGAAGTGCGCCAGCTGTGCCTTCACCGCGTCTTGCCCGGGAATGGCCTGAACCGCCTGCTCAAAATTGGCGGTGAGCTCAAACAGGGTGTCCACGTAGTTCTTCAACGTGCCCATGTTGGAGTTGACAAACCCCACCGGGTTGTTGATTTCGTGGGCAATGCCCGCAGCCAACTGGCCGATGGAGGCCATTTTTTCGGATTGCAGCAGCTGGGCCTGCGTTTCCTGCAACTGGCTGATGAGCCGACGTTGCTCTTCCCCCTTCTTGTGCAGCGCGTCTTCCATCTGTTTGCGCTCGGTGATGTCGGTCAGCGAGCCCACCACCTCCAGCGGCTGGCCGCTGGCGCTGCGAATCAGGCGCAGCGAGTCGTGCATCCAGAGGTAGTGACCGTCACGGCAACGAAAGCGGTACTCGTAGGTTTGCTGCCCAGTGCTGAAGATCTGCGCAAAGCTGGAAAAAATCTGGGGAATGTCGTCGGGGTGGATGTGGTCGAACCAGAAGCTGGGGTCGGCCACCATCTCGGCGGGTTGGTACCCCAGCACCCGCAGGGCGTTGTCGCTGACAAACGTCATGGTGCCGTCCCCCGTGGGCACGCTGCTGTAAATGATGGCGGGCGTGTTGGAAATCAGGTACTTCAGCCGCGCGTTTTCCCGTTCAGAAGCCGACTCGGCAGGGCTACCGAGCGTGACCGCCCCCACAGGAGCGGTGAGTGCACCGGCCCCAAAATCTTCAAACTCCATGGGCTCACCCCGCACGAAGAAGGTTTGTCATTTTGATGGTGGCTATGTTAGGGCCGACTGGGGCGTTGCGCCCGAATTTGTGCACCCTGTTGACGTTGGGCGAAAGCACAAGGTCAATCCGGCCAAGACGACGGTGAGGGTGGCTGCTGGTGCTATAACAACCCACAGCTACACCAGCCTTTCACCGTCAAGCCACGACACATGACCGTGTCACCCTGCCGCCCCCGAACGTGAGCTCCGCACCACCACCCCGCCCCATGCGCCCCCACCACGACCGCTGGCGAACCGCCATGATGGTCGCATTGGGCATGCTGGCCGTGCTGACCTACGCGGGACTGATCAGCTGGGGGCTCAAGCACTCGCACGACCGCGAGGTGGAATTTGCCCGCCACAGTCAGCAAAACCTGGTCAAGGTGCTGGAGAGCCACGCGATGGCCACCGTGGACAAGATCGACACCGTGCTGCTGGCCACTCGCCTGCGGCTGAACGATGTCCTCCAAGGGGAACGCGCCGACCCCCAGGCCATCAACGCCGCCCTGGGGCACTACCTCAAACTCATTGGCGAATCGCAAAGCCTGCGGGTGGCGGATGCGCAAGGCCGCTTCATCCAGGACGCCTCGGGCAACCTGTCGTCAGCCACCATCCGGGACCGGGACTATTTCCAGCAGAACCAACGCGAAACCGCTGGATCGTTGGTCATTTCAGAACCCATCTTTGCGCGCATCACCCACAACTGGGTGATCACCCTGAGCCGCCGCATCGACGATGGACAAGGGCGGTTTGCGGGCCTGGTGCAGGCGGCCGTGCGTGCCGACCATTTCCAGGACTTTTACGCTGCCCTCCATCTGGGGCCGGGGCGCACCGTGGCCCTGTTGGATGACCAACTGCGCCTGGTGGCCCGCTACCCCGAGGTGCCTGAACGCCTGGGCCAGCCGATCGACAGCCCCTCCCTTCGGCAGCTGCTGGCCGAAGGCCGCAGCGAGGCGGTGTACACCGCGAGGTCGGCGGTGGACGGCGTGGAGCGCATGTTTGCCCTGCGAAAAGTCGGCCACCATCCCCTGTATGTGCTGGTGGGCTGGAGCACCGCCGAGTACCTGGCCAACTGGCGCCAACAGGTGGTTTGGGGCGCGGGCAGCGCCGTGGTCCTCACCTTGGTGCTGGTGGGGTGGCTGGTGGTGTGGTTGCGCACCTACGACCAGGCCCGGCGCCTGGCGCGGGGCATGACCGACGCCTACGAAACCACCATGCAGCGCACCCGCGCCCTGCTCGACAGCCTGCCCGACCCCGCCTGGCTGTCGGACCGGCAGGGGCGCATGATTGCCGTCAACGACGCCTACAGCCGCGCCAGCGGCAAGCCACCCGAACACATCGTGGGCCATGTGGTGGCCGACATCTGGCCCGCCCCCGTGGCCGCCGAGCTGGCCCAACAGGAGACCGACACCCTGTCCAGCCTGCAGCAACGCCGACGTGAAGCCACCCAGGACGTTGCCGACGGCAGCCGACGCTGCTACGAGTACGTGTCCACCCCCGTGCTGGATGCGGGGGGCCAGTTGGTGGGCGTGGCCGGTGTGGCGCGCGACATCACCCAAATCCGGGAGGACGAAGAACGCATACGCCACTTGGCCGCCCACGACGCCCTCACCGACCTCCCCAACCGCACCCAGCTGCACGAAAGCATGGCCATGGCACTGGCGGAAGCCGTGGGCGAACAGGCGGGCATTGCCCTGATGTTCCTGGACCTGGACCATTTCAAGAACATCAACGACACCCTGGGGCATGACGTCGGCGACCAACTGCTGCAACAAGTCGCCCATCGCCTCCAAAACAACCTGGACGCCCGCGACACGGTCAGCCGCCAAGGCGGGGACGAGTTCACCGTGCTGCTGAAACAAGCCGCCAACCCCGCCCGGGTGGCCATGATCGCGCAGCGCCTGATTGACGTGGTGTCCCAGCCCTTCACGGTGGGCGAACACGAGTTGCAGGTGGGCGTGAGCATCGGCATCAGCACCTACCCCCACGACGGGGCCGACATCGGCACGCTGCTGAAAAACGCCGACACGGCCATGTACCAAGCCAAGGCCGCGGGTGGCGGGGCCTACCAGTTCTTCACCCCGGAAATGAACGCCCACATCCTGGAACGGGTGGCCATGGAGAACAGCCTGCGCCAGGCCATCCGCAACCACGAGTTCCACCTGCACTACCAACCGCAGGTGGATGGCCGCACCGGCAAGCTGCTGGGCCTGGAAGCCCTCATCCGCTGGCAACACCCGCAGCAGGGCAACATCCCCCCTGCCCGCTTCATCCCCATTGCGGAAGAAAGCAACCTCGTCAACGCCATTGGCGAATGGGTGCTGCGCGAAGCCTGCCGCCAAAGCCGCGCCTGGGTGGACCAGGGCCTGCCGCCCGTGGTGGTGGCCGTCAACCTGTCGGCGGTTCAGTTCCGGCAACGCAACCTGGTGGACCAAGTCTCCAGCGCCCTGGCGGCCACGGGGCTGGACCCGTGCTGGCTGGAGCTGGAGATCACCGAGAGTGCCTTCATCCACGACACCGATCGCATTGTTGAACTGCTGACCGAGCTGCGCCAACTGGGCGTGAAGTTGTCGGTGGACGACTTTGGCACCGGTTACTCCAGCCTGGGCTACCTGAAGCGCCTGCCGTTTGACAAGATCAAGATCGACCAGTCCTTTGTGCGCGACCTGCCGGGCAGCGAGGACGATGCCGCCATCACCCGCGCCATCATCGGCATTGCCGAAAGCCTGAACAAGGAAGTGATTGCCGAAGGCGTGGAAACCGCCCGCCAACGCGCCCACCTGCTGCAGCAAGGCTGCGTGCAAATGCAGGGTTACCACTTCAGCCGCCCAGTGCCCGCCGACCAAATCGAACCCATGCTGCGCAACGGCTTGGCCTGACGGCCCGCCCTTTCGCTCCATCCTTTCGCCCCCGCCGCCGCCTGTTCGCATCCGCCCCCGCGCACCTGCGCCCGTGTCGCCAGCATGTGAAGTGCTCTACAGGGAAGTCCTTCATGCTCAACACACGCACCACCACACTGCCTTCTTCCTCGCTGCCGCCGCTGCAACCGTCCGCAACGCCGCCCGAGGCCGGGCCAAGCGGCCTTGCCGCCGCACAGCTCTCCGGGCTGGTCGGAGGCCCGCAGGCCCGGCAGTCTTCGGCTGCGGGTGCGGGTTCGGCACCCCGTGTGGCCTTGCCCAGTGCTGCGAAACCCGGGCCATCGGCGACACCCACCGCCAGTGCCGACAACCTGTGGACGCGCCTGGACGCCATGAAAAGCGACCTGACCACGCTGCGCACCCTGCAAGCCAACGGGCGAGAGCCGTCTCCAGCCGCGTTTGACGGCAAGCACCTGGACCTGCTGGTGGCCGCGGAAAACGCCCGCAACCCGTCGCTGCACCTCAGCCACCAGTCCATCGACATCGCCGCCGTGCGCAGCAGCCCGGCAGAAGCCCGCAACGCCGTGGCCGGGCTGGGCGACGCCCTGGTCAAGGGCATGCAGAGCGGCCAAGACTGGCGCGCTGTGCTCAAGATTGATGACCACCACGTGGCCGTGGAAGGCCGACACCACCCCAAGCACCCCTCCCGCGTGTCGCTGGCCGTGGTGGACAGCCTGGGCTCGGACATCAAGAACACCGAATGGCTGCAGATCGCCCAGGCCCTGTGTGACCACGCCAACCGGGCACGGCTGGCCGCGGGCCAGGCCCCCAACACCCAGGTGTGGATCAACACCGTGAACACCGCCATGCTGCGCACGGCCTCTGCGTCGGGCAGCGACATCTTCGCGCTGGCTGCTGCCCGCAAGATGCCCGCCGACGGCAGCCTGGTGGCCCTGCACAAACGCGTGCTGGATGCGCAGGCCAACAAGCCCGCACCCACGGCGGTGCGGGAGACCCACAACCACAGCGTGGGCGATGCACGCCTCTTCAAACTCACCACCAGCCCGCTGGTGATGGACGACCTGCTGGCCGCCAGACCCGCGCTGCGACAGGCCCCGGTCAACCAAAAGGGGCAGACGCTGGCCGATTACCAGGCCGCCCACCTGGGCACGCGCACGCCGGGCTTTGGCATGAACCAGACCTACAACACTGCCTACGAGGACAAGCGGCTGCGCATGTACGAGCGCACCATCGCCCACATCGAGTCCAAGCTGGCGCCGCAGCTCGACGCCATGAAGGCCCACCTCCAGGACCTGCAGCGCACGGCCATCGGTGAAGCCACCCGACCGGCTGCGCGCGACGGCCAGTTCATCGGCATGTTGATGGACGCCGAAAACGCCCAGAACCCCGCGCTGCGCCTCAGCACACACCGCCTGGACGCCAGCCACCTCCAGGCGGGCAACCCCGCGGCCACGGAAAGCCTGTGGCGCACCCTGACGGAGGGCATGCGCACCGGCCAGGACTGGCACGCAACGCTGGACGTCCAAGGCCACCACCTTGCACTGGCAGCACGCCACGATGCCGACAACCCGGCGCATGTGTCGCTGGTGGCGATGGCCGACGGGGGCTCACCCCTCAAGCCCGAGGACTGGAAGCAGCTGGTCGGCCAGTTGAGCCAGCGCATACAAGCCCAAGCCACCAACGGGGCCGATGCGGGCAAGGTGTGGATGACGGTGCTGAACCTCTCGCCGCGCCAGCCTGACCACGACAGCGCCTTGTTCGCGCTGATGGGGGCCCGGGGCATGGCGGACGACCCGGAGGTGGCCAAGGTCCACACCGAAGCCCTGGCCCAGGCCCGCAGCGTGGGCGCCCCAGCCGCCCTGCGTGGCCGCTCCGGCGACCACCTGCTGGACCCCGAGCACGCCGCCCACCAGGGCAACCTGCTGGCCACACCCGACCTCTTGGCCCTGCAAATCGAGATGTACGAACAGGCCGTGGGACACCACGCGCTCATCTTGGCGGAACACGCCTGACCCTTGCCCCGCGCACGCCAGCCGAGGCTTGCGGCCCGCAGGGGTTTCTCCAAAAGGTCCGAACCATCGCCCGTTCGGACTTCTTCATTTTTGATAGCTGCTTGCGCTTGATGTAAAAGCGCTAGGGGCCATTTTGGCTTTGAATGGATGTCGGCGCTGTCAATCCACACGGGTGCGTATATTTTTCTTTCATCTTGGTACAGTGCACCTTTGCACTCATCGACCAGGAGCCCCCTTGACCTCTACCGCATTCCACGCCAGTCGGCGTCATTTCTTGGTGGCGGGTTGCGCCGTCCTCACCACCGCTTGTGGCGGCGGCTCTGAGGACCCGGTGACGGAGAGCGCCAACGCCATCGGCAAAGACATCACGGCAGACCTGCTGGCCAACCGAGACGTGACGCTGTCGGGGGACGCGTGGGCCATGCTCCCTTCGGGCACCACCACCTACACGGGGGTCATCAGCGGCATGGGCACCTTGCGCCTGCAAGCCGCAGGCACGGCCAGCACGCTGGTGATCACCCGCACCTGGACGTTCACGCTGCCCGTGGAGCGTCAAGTGGCTGTGGTGAGCAAAACCGTGTTCCCGGGCGCTGGATATGCCTTGACGCTCAACGGCAGCAATCCGCCGGTGCTGACCATCGACCCCGCCGTGACGTTCCAGATCGGCACCAACACCACCGCCGACAACAACCCCAACCTGATGGCCACGGCAGACAGCAAAAACGCCGCAAGCCTTCTCAACGGTGAGATCAACCTCAACAACATCCAGAACAACGGCACGCTGGTGATCAACAGCAGGCAGTTTGTGCTGCTGGGGCAAGTGAGTGGCAGCGGCCACATCGTGCAGGCCCCGGGGGCCTGGGGCGGGATGTCGTCGGGCGGTGTCAGCGGCCTCCAGGGCGTGCTTTCGCTGACCACGGGCATGGACTTTGGCAGCAACCACCGGTCCATGTCGCTGTCCAATGCCAAGGCGATCCTGAATGAGGGCTCGCTGCTGATGTGGAGTGCGCCGGGCACCGTGGTGAACGTCCCGCAGACCATTTATGAGGCCGCGTATGGCAACGACATCAACTTCCACGCCATCGGTCCTTCGACCATCGTGATGTCGGGCATCTACAGCCACACGGACAACAGCCCGCACAACCAACCCAACCTTGTCAATCCTGGCCTCAGCGACCCCAGCCTGAACCGTGCCAAGGTCATCTACCGGGGTGGCGCCAACGACGTCAACGGCAACGACGGCAGCTACCGCGGCATCAACATCGAGCGCGGCGCGGGCACCGTGCAGTGGGGCGACGGCACCCACGCCAACTTCTTCCTGCCTGCGGCACCGTCACCCGCCGAACCCTACCCGCCGCTGGGCAAGAAGAACGCCTACATCAACCTGCGCGGCGGCAACCTGGCCTTCAACTACAACGGCCCGGTGACGCTGCATGTGGGCATCACCGGCGGTGGCGGCGGCCCGCACCGCGACGGCTCGGTGGGCAACGGCAACGTCACCATCGTGGGCACGCCGGGCAATGACGTGACCTTTGCCCAGCCGCAAAACTACAACGGCACCACCACCATTGGGGCCAACGCCATCCTGCGCCTGGGCACGGGCACACCGGTGCCGCTGAACTACATCACCGTCCGGCCCACTGGAAAGTCCACCTTCCTGCAGGCCACCTACAGCGGTGATGCCAGCCTGCTGACCGCCGAGTCGCCCAACGGTGCGGCAAGCAATGCCATTGTGAACAACGGCCAGCTGGTGGTGCAGAACACCACCACCGCGATCACGCTGTCCAACATCAGCGGCTCTGGCAGCCTCACGCATGCGGGTTTGGCGGCGCTCACGTTGCAAAACAACCACCACAGCGGCAACACCCTGCTCAACAACGGCAGCACCGTGGCGGGCAGCGCCAACGCTTTCGGGACGGGCAGTGTGGTCAACCAGGCCACCTTGTCATTGGCCAATGGCCAACGCGAACTGGCCGTTGGTGGCAACTTCACTCAAGGCGCCAATGGTCGGCTGATGCTGTCCATTGCGGGCACCACGCCCGGGGTGAACCACGATCACCTCAGCGTGGCGGGGGCCGCTGTGCTGGGCGGGCGCCTGGAACTGAGCCTTGGCGCAGGCCTGGCCAGCGGCCAGAAAGTGGTGCTGATCCAAGCCGCAGGTGGCGTCACGGGGGCGTTCAGCGCCATCAGCAGCGTGGGGGCCAGCGTGGTTCCCGGGCAGGACGCCACAAGCTTTTTCGTCACCGTGCAGTAACGCGGTCAGCACGCCCCACGGGTGGGGGTGGGCTGCGTGGAGCCCACCTCGGTTTCAACGGGCCAGGTCGGCGATGCGGGTGGCAGACAGCGCACCGCTGTAGATGCGGTTGTGCCACGTGCCCGAAGCGGGCGCATCGGTGTAGGCGCATGGCCTGGAACCGGCTGACTTGTCCCTCCGCTGGTTTCACAAGCAACATGGCCAGCCGGCCGCTGACCGGCAAATGCGAGGTGGGCGCCCCGTACTGCGCCTGAGGGGCACGAAGACCCTGTGGTGAATGCCTTTCAACTCA
>DASUON010000486.1:0-8977 GCA_036276615.1 Burkholderiaceae bacterium | reverse complement strand
TGGCCATGTCCAGGCGGTGCACCACCAGCGCGTCGGGCCACACGGCCTGCACGCGGGCCGAGAGGCAATCGGCGTTTTCAGGGCCACGGCCCGGCACCGAGAGCAGGCCCGCGGGTTTGTCCAGCACCAGCAGGTGGTCGTCCGCGTGCAGGACGCGCACCCCGCCCAGGGCTGAAAGGTCGGGCTGCATGGGCCGCGCTCAGTGCAGCACGGCGGGGGTGCTGGGCATGCTCAGGGCCAGGTGCAGCTCTTCGGCGTCCACCGAGCGTGCCGCGCCGAACCCCGCCACCTGGCGGGCCGAGGTGACGTGCAGCGCCACAAAGCGGAAATCGGGCAGCGCGGTCATGGGTTCGGCGTCGGGGAAGCGGGCCAGGTAGGCAGCCCGGGCGGCGCTGTGCAGGTCGTGGCTGGTGGCCAGGGGTTCGGCGTGCAGGGCCAGGGTCACGCGGGGCAGGGCGTGCACAGGTTGGTCGGGCACTTCAGGCTGCATGACCATGGCGGTGCAGCGAGGCTCGCGTTGCAGGTTGGGCGTGTGGGCGGCCAAGCCACTCACGTGGATGACCAGAATGCCGCTGCCGGGCTCGATGGCAAAGGGCACCATGGACACGAAGGGCAGGCCGTCGTCGCCCAGGGTGCCCAGGCTGGCCACGCGCTGGGTGTTGAGCAACTCGCGCAGGGCCTTGGCCAGGCGGCTTTCGTGGGGGACGGGGGCGGTGGTGGTGGTCAAGGTTCGCAGTGGTCAAACGTGGCAAGGCCCGTCAGGGGGTGGAGATGGCCTGGTCGCCAAAACACACCCCCAACTGGCGTGCAGTGTGCAGCAGCAGGTCATCGGCGGGAATGCGCCGCTGCTTGGCGGCCACGCGGTCCAGGCTGATGGTGTCCAACTGGCCGTGTTGCAGCGTCACCACCCGGCCGAACTGGCGCTGGGCCACCAGGTTGGCGGCATGCACGCCGTAGCGGGTGGACAGCACGCGGTCAAACGGCGTGGGGCTGCCGCCACGTTGCACATGGCCCAGCACGGTGGCACGCACTTCGCTGCGCACCAGGGGTTGCAGCTGGTCGCGCAGCACCATGGCGGCCCCGCCCAGACGGGGTTTGGCCCCACTGCCCGGCAGCGGGTTGTCGTAGGTGAGGCTGCCACCGCGGGCCTTGGCCCCTTCGCCCATGCAGATCAGGGTGAACTGGTGGCGGTCCTCGCGTTCGCGGCAGAAGGCGGCCAGCAGGTCCACGTCGTGGTCGATCTCGGGGATGAGGATCACATCGGCAGCACCGGCCAGGCCGGCTTCCAGCGCAATCCAGCCCGCGTGGCGGCCCATGGTTTCCAGGATCATGATGCGGCCATGGCTTTGGCCGGTGGTGTGCACGCGCTCCAGCGCGTCGGTGACGGTGGCCACCGCGGTGTCAAAACCAAAACTGCGTTCGCAGCCTTCGATGTCGTTGTCGATGGTCTTGGGCACGCCCACCACGTTCAGGCCGCGCTGGGCCAGGGCGTGGGCAATGGTCAGGGTGCCGTCGCCGCCGATGGCCACCAAGGCGTCCAGCCCCAGGGCCTGGGCGTTGTCCAGGGCTTTCTGGGTGGCTGCTTCGCTGTCCAGCGGGCTCAGGCGGTTGGTGGTGCCCAGCACGGTGCCGCCCACGGCCAGCAGGTCGTCCACACGCTCCCAGGTCAGGGGCTCGACGTGGTTTTCCATCAGGCCCGCAAAGCCGTCGTGGATGCCCAGCACCCGGGCGTTGCATTGGCGGATCAGGCACTGCGTGACGGCGCGGATGACCGCGTTCAGCCCGGGGCAGTCGCCGCCACCGGTCAGCAGGCCGACGTTGAGTCGTTGGGACATGGAGGCTCCTCAGCGGATGATGATGTCGGCCCGGCGGTTGCGGGGCTCTTCCACTTCGTCGGCGGTGGGGATGAGGGGCTCACGCTCGCCGCGGCCCACCGCGGTGATCAGGGCTTCGGGGAAGCCCTGGGCCTTGAAGCGGGCGGCGATGGCCTGGGCGCGCTTGAGCGACAAGGCATCGTTTTGCTCCAGGGTGCCGGTGCGGTCGGTGTGACCCACCACCACGATTTCGCCTCCAGCCCGCACCCGGGCGCGCAGGATCAGCTCGGCCAGCTGTTGCTCGGATTCGGGCGTCAGCTCGGCTTTGTTGGGCAGGAAGTTCAGCGTGGCACTTTCTGCCGACGGGGGTTGCACCCGCAGCAGGTCGGCGTAGCGGGCCTGCACTTCATCGGCCGAGGCGGTGCGCTGGCTCAGCTGGCCATTGGCCCCGGACTCGGCCAGCGCGAAGGGTTGGTCCAGCGTCAGGCTTTGGGGGCCGGTCTTCACGTCCACGGCGGTGGCAATGGGCTGGCCCTGGGCATCCTTCTGGGGCAGCAGCACCACCGACACCTTGGGTTTGGCCGGTGGGGCGCTGGGCATGGGCGCACACCCGCCCAAACCGGCCAGCACGCCCAGCAGCAACCAGGGGGCAACGCGTGACAGGGCGTTCATGGGTTGGCCTCCACGATGAAATCGGTGCCGCGCACCCCAATGACCGACGTGGGGGTGGTCAGCTTGATCAACTCGGGGTTGGCCTTGCCCATGGCCCCGGTGATCATGCGCATGGCCCCTTGCAACAGGTTGAGCAGCAGGCTGCCTTGCTGGGTGGTGGCGTCGTAGGTGTGGTGGGTCAGGTCCAGGCTGGTGTTGGGGCCCACGGTCAGCACGGTGCCGTCGGCCAGGGTCATGGCCGCAGCGCCTTTGGGGCCGGTGACGATGCGGTCACCCTCCATCAACTCGGCCCCCGACAGCGCGGGCTGGCTTTGGCCCTGCCGCAGGATGGACACCTCGCCTTCGAGGTTTTTGAACACACCCGCCCGGGGCGCGGCGGTGGCGGACAGGGCCATGAACAGCAAGGCCAGCCCCGCCAGGGTCGGGGGTTTGAGTGCGTGGAATCGGATCATGAATGGAATCATACGAGGCCGCGGCACAATACCGCCCTTTTTGCGCCGGATTTGGCGCGCTGTTCTCTCATGACCTACACCATCCGCAACGCCACCCAACGCGATGCCAAAGCCATCGCCGAACTCCACGTCAAAGCCTGGCAAACCGCCTATGCCGATCTGTTGTCTGCCGAAGACCTGGCCGGACTGTCCGTGGAAAAGCGCTTGGCCATGTGGAAAGAAGCCATTGAATACGCCGAACCCCAGGTGCTGCTGGCCGTGGACGGCGACAACAAGGTGGCCGGTTTCGTGGCGTTCGACCGCTCGCGCGACCCCAAATCCAAGCCCACCGTGGGCGAACTGTGGGCGCTGTACGTGCGCCCCGACCTGGTGGGCACCGGCTGTGGCCTGGCCCTGTGGGACGCCGCCCGCGACGCCTGTGAGGAAGAAGGCTTCACCGAAGTCACCGCTTGGGTGTACGCCCGCAACGACCGCGCTTTGAGCTTTTTCGATGCCGCCGGTTTCAAGCGCGAAATGAAAACCCTGCGCACCACGCCCGTGGGCAGCACCCGGCTCGAAGAGCTGCGGGTGCGTTTTGGGCTGAACTGAGGGGTGACCGTTCAGCCGGTGGTCAGGGCCTCGAACGCCGCCACCGGCATGGGTTTGCCGTAGAGGTAGCCCTGGGCCACAGGGCAACCGTGGGCACGCAGGAAATCGGCCTGATCCTGCGTTTCCACCCCTTCGGCCACCACTTGCTGTCCCAGGCAGTGGGCGATGGACAGGATGGCCTTCACCAACTCTGCCCGGTATTTGTCGGTGGTGACGTGGCTGATGAACGACCGGTCGATTTTCAGGGTGCCAATCGGGAACCGGGCCAGGTAGCTCAGCGCTGAGTAGCCGGTGCCGAAGTCGTCGATGGCGATGGAAATGCCCATGGCGGTGAGGCTGTTCAACGTGTCGAGCACGCCACGCTCGTCGTCGAGCAACAGGCTCTCGGTGATTTCCAATTCGATCCACGCCGCCTGGCAATCGTTTTCCCGCAGTGCGCGTGACACTGTTTCGACCAGATCGCTCCCTTGGAACTGACGCGCCGACAGGTTGATGGCCACCTGGTGCAAGGGCTTGCCGTCGC
The DNA here is from genome assembly GCA_036276615.1 of Burkholderiaceae bacterium. Lineage (GTDB taxonomy): Bacteria > Pseudomonadota > Gammaproteobacteria > Burkholderiales > Burkholderiaceae_C > UBA2334. Next base: position 4,928 of record DASUON010000486.1, on the reverse strand, counting down.
CGTTCCACTGGCGTGCGGTGCGGCAAGCGTCCCACAACACCCACTCACCGATGTCCACGATCAGGCCGCTGTCTTCGGCGATGCCGATGAACGTGTTGGGGGGAATCATGCCGCGTTGCGGGTGGTTCCAGCGCAGCAGTGCTTCGGAGCCCAACAGGGTGCCGTCGTTCAGGCTCACCTTGGGTTGGTAGAACAGTTCCAATTCGTTGCGCTCCACCGCCCGGCGCAGGTCGGATTCCAGCTCCAGGCGCTCGTGCGAGCTTGCCGTCAGGTCGCGCGAATAGAACCGGAAGCTGTTGCGTCCCGAGCGCTTGGCGAAATACATGGCTGAATCGGCAAACTTCAGCAGGTCGTCCGCCACGGTGCTGTCGTTGGGGTACAGCGCAATGCCGATGCTGCATGACACGAACACTTCCTTGCCCGCCAGCACAAACGGCTTTTGAAGCACCGCCAAGACGTTGGCGGCAACACGCCCCAAATCCTCGCCTGAACGGATTTCCGGCAGCAAAAAGGCGAACTCATCACCCCCCAGCCGGGCCACCGTGTCGTAGGTGCGCACGCAGGTGCTCAGCCGTGCGGCGGTTTCTCGCAGCAACTCGTCACCCGCTGAGTGGCCCAAGGTGTCGTTCACGGCCTTGAAGCGGTCCATGTCCATCATCATCAGCCCGGCTTGCTGTCCGTGCCATCCGGCATCGTTGATCATTTGCCGCAAGCGGTCATTGAACAAGGCGCGGTTGGGGAGCTCGGTCAGCGGGTCGTAAAACGCCATCTGATGGATCTTGTGCCTGAAGGCATTCAGTTCCGAGATGTCGCGTCCCACCGACAGCACACTGACCACCTGGCCCTGGGCGTCGTACTCCGGCGTCAGGTTGATCAGGCTGCACATTTCCTGGCCGTTTCCATCCTGCCATTGCAATTCGAATGTGGTGCCCTTTCCGCCGACAAACACCTCGGTCAGTTTGCGTTCGTACGTGGCCGCATGGGGCCCGCCAGGACACTCGGAGGGAGTGCGCCCCAACAGTGCAGCAGCGCCACCTTCGACCAGCGCTGCAAACGCCGGGTTGACATACAGACGGCGCAAGTCCCGCCCATAACGGGCCACGGTGTCCACCGAGTTTTCAACCAGCGTGCGGAACTCCTGTTCGCGCTTGGCCAATTTCCCCGCCTGTTCTTCGAGCAGGCGGGCGTCTTGTTCCAGGCGTGCGTGCAATTCCACGATGTGCTCGTACCGCTGCTGCAACAGGGTTTCGGCTTGCTTGCGCTCGGTGATGTCACGCGCAAACGCCAGCACGCCCCAGGGGGTTCCCTCGTCGTCGCACAGCGGGACCTTGATGGTGTGGAAGGTGTGGATTTCGCCATTGATCGTGGCCGGATCGTCGGAGAAGACCAGGGGTTCGTTGCGCTCCATCACCAGCCGATCGTCCGCCCAAAACCCCCGGATGCCCTGGGCAGGATCGCCCTTCACCAGCGCCTCAGGAAAGCCCAGTTCCAGGTCATCCTTCCCAAGGATGTCGTTGGGGGTGATGTGCAAGGCGTCTGCATAACCCTTGTTGGCCAGGTGGTAACGATGCTCCCGGTCCTTGACGAAGATCCAGTCTGGCGTGGCATCGATCACCGTGCGCATCAGTTGCTCGGAACGCCGCAACGACTCTTCTGCCCGCCGACGTTCCGACACGTTCAACACGAAGCAGGTCAGACCCGTGACCTCGCCGGCAGGGGTGCGGATGGGGGACCAGAACGTCTGCCAGTACTCGCGGGAGATGGCTTCATGGCCGTAAGCGCTTTCGTCCACGAAGCTCTCGCCCGCCAAGGCCCGGTCAAAGCCTTGCCGGGCGGTTTCGCGGTCGGGGTGATCGCCAATCAACTCCAGCATGCTTTTACCCACCGCAATGTCCTTGCCCCAGATGGCTTTCATCACCTGCCGGTGCCTGACGTTGAAGGCGATGTAGCGGTAGTCCCTGTCCAGTGCAAAAACAATGATGTCGGGCGAGCTGTTGACGATGGCATTGAGCAAATCGCCACGTTCCTGCAGGGCTTGTTCCGCTCGCTTGCGCTCGGTGATGTCGTTTGCCACGCCAATGATGCCGATGGTCTTACCATCCGCACTGAGCACAGGGGTTTTGACGGTTTCCATCAGCGCCCGTCGACCGTTGCTGGCGAAGGTCACCCATTCTTCGTTGACGCAGGGTTGGCCCGCAGCCTCGGCCTCCATGTCCTTTTGGCGGAAGAATGTGGCCAGTTCTGCATCCACAAAATCGAAATCGGTTTTGCCCAGGATGGTCGCTTCTGTTGTCCCGAAAAGCTGCTCGAAGGCCGGGTTGCAGGCCAGGTAACGCCCGTCCGAGTCCTTCATCCAGGCCAGGGCTGGCAAGGCTTCGAAAAAGGCGCGGAGGGTGGCGCGTTCGTTGCCAATGGCCTCTTGCAGGTGGTAGACGCTGGTCATGTCCCGGCCCATGCCCAAGACACTGACGACCTTGCCGGATGCGTCGAACTCGGGCACCAGGCTCACGTCGTGCAACTGCTTCACGCCTTGGTTCATGGCCGTTTGGCGCACCGCGCAAACGGCCTGTCCGGTGGACACCACCTGCTGAAGGGCGGCCCGAACCTGTTCGTGAGATTCGGGGATGAACTGGCCCACCAGTTCGTCCAGTGTGCGGCCCAGCAAGCGTTGGTGTGTGGGGTTGACGTAGAGGTAGCGCCCGGCCGTGTCCCAGCGGACGATGTTGTCTGGCGTGTTTTCTGCCAGGCTGCGGAACTCGCGCTCGCGCTCTGTCAGAGCATCTTCCAGTCGCTTGCGTTCGGTGATGTCCTGCGAGGTGCCGATGAACCGCACCGGCTTGCCCTGGGCATCGTATTGCGGCTCACCTCGTTCCAGGATGTGCTTGATCCGGCCATCCGGGAACAGCAGGCGGTGCTCCACTTCATACAGTTCGTGTTTGAGCACAGCGTCGTCATAGGCCTGTTGAACACGCGCCCGGTCGTCCGGATGCACCGTGTCGAGGAACGCTGCAAAGTCCGCCTTGAAGCTTGTTTTGTCGATTTCCCAGATGCGGAACAACTCGTCAGACCACGTGAGCTTGTCGTTCACCATGTCCACGTCCCAGCTGCCCACATGGGCGATGCGCTGGGCTTCGTTGAGCATGCCCTCGCTGTGGCGCAACGCCTGCTCGATGGCCTTGCGTTCGCTGATGTCACGGGCCACCGCCAAGCCCAGTTGCCGTCCCCGGTGCACCAACGCTGATGCCCGAATTTCCACCGGGAAAAGGCTGCCGTTTCGCCTGCGGTGCTGTGTTTCGAATGCGAAAGAGCCATCTTTCTGGGCTTGCAGGCCCACCGCGTTGGTGTCTTCAACGGAATACGCTTGGTCGATGTCGGGGACGCCCATGCACAGCAACTCGTCGCGGGTGTACCCCAATGCCCTGCAAGCTTCGTCATTGACATAGACGAAACGACCCTGCTCGTCAATCAGGTAGATGCTGTCATGGGCATGGTCCAGCACCTGCTTCTTCATCTGGAGGTCGTCCTCCATGCGCCGGTGTTCGGTCATGTCAAACCAGGTGGTTAGCGTGCCGGTGACCTTTCCCTCTCCGTCGCATTCGGGGGCGATGCGGACTTGGAAATGCACGGGCCTGTGGTCTGGCGAGACTTCCTCGGTGAGTTCAAACTCGACGACTTTCCCGGTGGCCATCACCTCGGCCATGGCGTGGTTGTATCGCTCGGGCATGGCCTGTGGGGTTTGCAGGCACTCCGTACTGAAATGCTGGCGCAGCACCTGTTCGGCCAACGGGTTGATGTAGCGGTAGCGCCGCTCGGCATCGCAGCGAATCACGGCAACGGGCAGGTTGGTCACCAGTGTGCGGTACTCCTCTTCGCTGCGGCTCAGCTGTTCCAGAGATGCCTGTTGTGCCCGGTTGAGGCGGTGGTTTTCGTCGTTCAGCGCCAGCGTGCGGGTGACCATCTGGTTCATCCTGCGAAGCAGCGGCACGAGCAGCACCAGGTACAGCAACGACGCCATGCCCATGGTCCGGTGGATGTCTGAGCCTTGCAAGAACAACCAGGTCGTCACCGGCAACAGCGTCGCGAACTCGAACACCAGGGCCACCGACAGCGCGCTGGATCGCTCCACACCTCCATAGGCCGTCACCCCGGCAATGGCACAGACCAGCAGAAACACCGCGTCGTGGGACAGTGCATCCATACGAAGGAAGGGCAGGCTCCAACAGGCGCCGACCACCACGGCCCCCACCCAAAAACCACACAGCCAGCGGCGATGGTCGGCCACCTCCGGTTTGCGGTGCTTGCGGTAGGCCCGCGAATAGACCTCGTGCCCAGCCTGCGTGGCCCAAACGGCAAACATCCAGGTCAGCAAATCACCCCGTGGCAGGCGCTCCCACAAGCCCAAGACCAGCAGCGGCAACAGCAGCAGGCTGGCGCGGAATGACATGAGGCTGCTTTGACTGAAGTGGTCCAGGCATGCGATGCCGAAGGGCCGGTCGCCAGCCGGAGACGGGGTGGGTGGCGTCAGGGCTGCTGTGCGTTCCATCCTGCCCTCCCAAGTCCCGCGTGGTCCATTTTCTGTCACAGTTTTCTTTTGAATGAATTCTGCCATCTGACGCTTTATATGTATGCGGAAACTGCTCCTTCTTTGATAGCTGAGGAGCGCAACCGCAGCCCATGGCCGCGGGACACAAGGCCGATCACAGGGCTTGAGAATATGGACTTTCCGTCGCGTGGGCCGTCAGGAATTTCTGATTTGCCTGTCAGAAATTCCTTTGGGCGGCTTTGGTCCCATGCCCCAAATTGAAGAAGGCCATGAGCTGCTGCAGGTTGTCGGCCTGGCTGCTCATCTCTTCGGCGGTGGCGGCCAGCTCTTCCGAGGCGCTGGCGTTTTGCTGGGTGATCTGGTTCAACTGGCCCATGGCCGCATT
>DASUON010000485.1:0-3366 GCA_036276615.1 Burkholderiaceae bacterium | reverse complement strand
GATGTCTTTCATGATCTGCGTCACGCGCTCGATGCTGGAGACGATTTCCTCCATGGTCTGGCCCGCTTCGCCCACCTGCCGGGTGCCGCTGTCCACCTTGCTCACCGAGTCGTCGATGAGGGCCTTGATCTCGCGTGCCGCGGTGCCCGAACGCTGGGCCAGCTGACGCACTTCGGCGGCCACCACCGCAAAACCCCGGCCGGCCTCGCCCGCGCGGGCCGCTTCCACCGCCGCGTTGAGGGCCAGGATGTTGGTTTGGAAGGCAATGCCGTCGATCACGGCGATGATGTCCACGATCTTGCGCGAACTGGTGTTGATCTCGTCCATGGTGTGCACCACCTGGGACACCACCTGCCCACCCTTCACCGCCACCGCCGAGGCCGATTCGGCCATGTCGTTGGCCTGCTTGGCGTTGTCGGCATTGAGCTTGACGGTGCTGTTGAGCTCTTCGGTGGCCGACGCGGTTTCCTCCAGCGAGCTGGCCTGTTGCTCCGTGCGCCCGGCCAGGTCGAAGGTACCCGTGGCCACCTGGTGCGAGGCGGTGGCAATGGCGTCGGCCCCCGACACCACCTTGCCCAGCAACTGGCGCAGGTTGTCCTGCATGGCCGCCATCTGGCGTTGAAGTTCGGTGATTTCGTCGCCCCCGCTGAGGTCGATGCGGTGGGTCAGGTCACCCGCGGCGATGGCCTTGGCGGCGGTGTCGGCCTGGTCAAAGCCCAGGCGCAGGCGGCGCAGCGTCAGCAGGGTGAACCCGGTCATGGGCAGCACACCCAGCACCAGCACCAGCACGAACACCGTCAGGCTGGTGTGGTAGCGGACCCGCGCTTCATCCGCTTCGGCCTGGGCCTGGTGGTCGTGGTGGTCTGCCACCGCCTGCAACGCCTGTTCGTAGGCGGCGGCTTCGGTGCGGAACGCCATCAAGGTGAAACTCATGGTGGCGGGCGAAAAGTCCCCGGCTTTGATGGCGTCCATGATCTGCGCCCGCTTCACTTGCCACGCTTTGCGTTGGCTCAGCGCTTGCTCCAGCAGGGCTTTTTCTTGCGGGTCGGTGGAGATTTTCTCCAGGATCTGCTGGGCTGCGTTGTTCTGTTCGGTGAGCTTGCCAATGTTGTCCAGGTGGGCGGTGATGGGGTGCCCGTGGACACCGAGCAGGGGCGAGTCGGGGGCGTGCTGGAACATCAGCAGCATTTCCATGCGGTTGAGCTGGTTGCCACGGCGCATGGTGTCCGCCGCCGTCACGCCCGCCATGTGGTGGTCATGGACCTGCTCCATTGCACTCTGGGCCCGTTTCATGCCGTGGATGCCGTAACCCATGGTCACCGACAGCAAGATCCAGCTCAGGGCCACCATGGCCCAGACACGGTGAATCAAACGGAATTTGTCGAACATGATGTGCAGTCCCTTCGATGGCTTTCTGAACGGGTGAGGGTATCAGAGATGCGTCAATGGGGTTGATCAAGCCTGGGTGGCCTTCTCAGGCTCTGTGTGGGTGGGGTGAGCGGCCCTTTGGGCGCACGCGCCTGTGGGTTATTCGGCGCGGTCTACCATGGCCGCGCCACCCGCTGGGCGGCGCAATGAACAACCCAGGAGATGATCATGAATCGACCCGAACTGCTCCAGGATGGAGCGGCCTTGCTCTCTGGCCATCTGGCCGACGGAGGGGCCACCCGCCGCACGGCCCTCAAGGCGGCCTTGGGGGTGGGGTACGCGGCGGCGGTCAGCCCCATCATGGCCCAGACGGCCATCAAGACCCCGGCCGACGGCCTGGTGGCGGGTGAGGTCAGCATCGACGTCAAAGGCTTCAAGATGCCCGCCTACCGTGCGGCCCCGGCAGGCAAGACCGGCTTGCCGGTGGTGCTGGTGTTGTCCGAGATTTTTGGCGTGCACGAACACATTGCCGACGTCGCCCGGCGCTTTGCCAAGGCGGGTTACTTGGCGATTGCCCCTGAGTTGTTCGTGCGCCAGGGCGATGCCCAGGGTTACGGCGAAATTGCCAAGCTGATGGCCGAAGTCATTGCCAAGGTGCCCGACGCCCAGGTCATGGGCGACTTGGACGCTGCCCTGGACTGGGCGGGCGCCAACGGGGGCGACCTGTCCCGCGTGGGCATCACCGGGTTCTGCTGGGGGGGGCGGCAGGTGTGGCTGCACACGGCGCACAACCCCCGCATCAAGGCCGGGGTGGCGTGGTATGGCCGCCTGGTGGGTCCGGCCACCGACCTCACACCCAAACACCCGGTGGACGTGGCCGCGCAGCTCCACGGGCCGGTGCTGGGCCTGTACGGCGGGGCCGACACCGGCATTGCCCAAGACACGGTCGAAAAAATGAAAGCCGCCTTGGCCCAGGGCAATGCCGCGGCCAAGGCCTCGCAATTTGTGGTCTACCCTGACGCGCCTCACGCCTTCCACGCCGATTACCGGCCCAGCTACCGCAAGGACGCTGCCGAAGACGGCTGGAACCGCGCCCTGGCGTGGTTCAAGGCCCACGGCGTGGCCTGAAGCCTCGCCGCCATCACCCCTTGGCCACGGGCGCGCCAGGGGTGTTGCACCACTCGCTCCAGCTGCCGGCGTACAGCGGGCGGCGGCCCCAACCGGCCAGCTCCATGGCCAGGATGTTGGGCACGGCGCTCACACCGCTGCCGCAGTGGTGCACCACGGTGGCGGGGTCATTGGCGCCCAACACCGCTTCAAACTCCTGGCGCAGTTGGGCTGCGGGTTTGAAGCGGCCATCGGCCCCCAGGTTCTCGCTGAAGGGGCGGTTGAGCGCGCCGGGAATGTGTCCGGCCACCGGGTCCAGCGGCTCCACCTCGCCGCGGTAGCGCGGGCCGCCACGGGCGTCCACCACCGTCATGCGGCCCGGGGCGTCCACCGCGGCCCGCACCTGCTCGAACGTGGCCAGTTCGGCCAACGGGGCGGCCAGCGGGTAGGGGCCATCGGTCGGGGTGGGGGCGTCTGCGGGGCCCGAGGCCACGGCTCCTCCCTGGGCCTGCCAGTGTTGCAGGCCGCCGTCCAGCACGGCCACGGCCTCGTGGCCGCACCACTTCAGCATCCACCACAGGCGACCGGCGTAGTTCACGCCGTTGCGGTCGTACACCACCACCTGGGTGCTGGGGCGCACCCCCTGCTGGCCCAGCCAACGGGCAAAGGCTTCGCGGGTGGGCAGGGGGTGACGTCCGCCCGAAGCCGAGGTGCCCGCGGCCACGCTGCCACCGTGGATGGACAGGTCGTGGTCCAGGTCCACCCGGCGGGCCCCGGCAATGTGCACCGACTCGAACATCCGGCTGGCGTCGGTGGGGTTGGACAGGTCAAAACTGGCGTCGAACAGCGCCAGATCGGCCCCGCTGCGTTGCAGGGCTTGCAGGTCGGCGG
>DASUON010000484.1:0-24653 GCA_036276615.1 Burkholderiaceae bacterium | reverse complement strand
GGGCCTCGGGCCCGCCCAGGCCCTGCACAAACACCTCGGTGCCCAGCACGGGCTTCACGCCCGCGCCGCGTGCGGCCTTGTAGAACTTGATGGCCCCGAACATGTTGGACAGGTCGGTGATGGCCATGGCGGGCTGGCCATCGGCGGCGGCGGCGGCCACCGCATCGTCGATCCTCAGGGTGCCGTCGACGACGGAAAACTCGGTGTGCAGGCGCAAATGGGCAAACATGCGGTCGATTGTAGGAAGCCCGGCAAAAAGTCCTTCAGCGCCCCCGTTTTTGGCCGAAGTGATGGACAAGAATGCCACCGTTCAACCCAGGAGCCCCGATGTCCCGCCTTGCCTTTGTTTCCCTGACCGCCGTGGCCGCCTTGCTCCAGGGCTGCGCCCAGCGCCCCCTGACCATGCCCTACGCCACCGCTGCCACCAACGCCGCAGCCCCCGTGGTGGCCCCGGCCCCGACGGCCCCTGCGCCGACCGCGCCTGCCACGGTGCATGCCCAACCCACACCCCCTGTGGCACCGATGGTCGCGCCCATGCCCATGCACGCGTCAACCCCTTCGGGGGGGGGCGGCCACACCATGAATTGCGCCCCCATCACCGAGTCGCAGGTGGCACAGCTGTTTGACCGCTGGAACGCCTCACTCATGACCCACGACCCGCGCAAGGTGGTGGAGAACTACGCCCCCCACTCCCTCCTGCTGCCCACGGTGTCCAACAAGCCGCGTTATTCGGTGGAGGACAAAATCGACTACTTCGTGCACTTTCTGCACGACGGCCCGGTGGGCAAGATCGACCAGCGCTTCATCCAGGTGGGTTGCAACACGGCGCTGGACGCCGGGCTGTACACCTTCACCTTCTTCAAGACGGGCAAGGTGGTCAACGCCCGCTACAGCTACACCTACGGTTACGTGAACGGGCAGTGGCTGATCACCAGCCACCACTCGTCGGGCATGCCCGAACCCGTGGCACCGCCCCCCGAGGCCGCCCCGGTCCACGCCCCCGCCGCGGACGCCCACACCCCGGCCCCCGCCAAGGCCGCCCCCAAGGCGGCGGCCAAAGCGCCCGCGCACTGAAGCCGCCACACCCGCCAACCCTGCCGATCCAAGCAAGGTACAGGTGGGCCGAGGCGCATTGGATTATTCATAAGAAAAATTGCCTCCAGCGCTTTCATTTAAAGCGCTGGCAGCTATCATTTTTAATGAACCACGCGTTGAAGGAAATGGTTCGTGCGAGCGCAGTGAGGCCCCCTTTCCCAGGCCTTTGACCTGCGCCCGGACGTCGCATTTCGACGCATTCGTTCGCCCACAACCCATGGATTGAAAACCCATGTTGCCCAATGGCTTTTCCTGCTTCTTGAGAGGGAAAGACGATGGGAAACACATGCGCCCGTGGTGTCGGCGGTTCTCATGCGCCCACGATCCGCGAAGACCCTTTGCAAAGGACGCCTCGCAACACCCCCGCACCGGGGCAATTGCCATGGCATGAGCTGAGCCGCCGCCCACCCCCCTCCTCAGCCGACAGTTCGACCGCCCCCCGTCGGTATGTGTCGCTGTCGAACGCCGACGATCCGCGCCTCGATGCGTTGTCGGCGGGGCGACATGGAAAAGAGGTCATGCAGGTGTCTGCCGAGACGTTCGACAGGATGTCTTTGGCGCACGACATTCTGTTGAAAACCGCCTTTGAAACCTTTCCGGATGGTCCGGGGAATCAGACGGTCGATGTCTGGATGAGTGGCGGACGCAACTGGATGCGCAAGGAAATGTGCCGCAGCCGTGTCGATGAGCAAGCCAACCAGGACCAACAGGTCAAGGCCACCAAGGAGACGGGTGGGGGCAATTGCGGTGAATTCGCCAGAATGGTCTTTGCGGAATTCCAGCGCCACCCACGGGACCAGCCGGTGCTCAAGGTGATGGAATCGGGCGAGCACAGCCTGGTGATCGTGGGGGATTGGCGTGCGCCGCAGGCCGGCGACCATGCCGTGGTGGTGGACCCCTGGCAAGGCCTGCCAAAAGTACACACCTATGGCGAGAGAAGCAACCCCACACAGCCTTTGATCACCGCGACCCAAGAACCCGGTGCGCCCCTGCGGGCTTCGTCCAAGCTGAAAGCGGCATTCGCCCTCACCCCTGTCTCCAATGAAACGGTGGATGCGGAAATCAGGAAGAAGTCCAATGTCGGTGTTGCCAGCGGCCCCCAATATGCACGCGAGGTGCTTCGTCAGCACAAACAGGTCCTGTTCGACAGCATCGCCAGCACCGAAAACCTGCACACGGTCTATCGAGATCCGAATGGGCGGGAGTCGGCTTTCAACAGCTTGCCACCCGCGTACCTTGAAAACTATTTGAATGGCCGTGACGCCATTGTCAAAACGTATGGCCAAGGATGATCTGCAAACCCGGCGGAGTTGATGGGGCAACGGGTGGGTTGACCTGGGTGGTCCACAACGGTCTCTGTGGCTCGAACAGGGGAGCCTGGCCATGACGGTGAGCACCGCCGGGCAAATCAATCCACTTTTTGATATCTCAAGGTATTAAATCAATATTTGACGCATATCAATAATGGTTCATACCATGCGTCACTTTCCGGTGTCGTGTGGAGCCCCCTGCGGGCGTTTGATGTGGCAGCGGAACAGGTTGTGAAAGCGCAAGCGGGCGGCTTCACAAGGTCTTTTCTGCCCGCCGACAAACCCAACAGGAGACAACGCCATGACCCAGAACCGTCGCACGGTCCTCAACACACTGCTGGCCACTTCCGTGGCCGCCACCCTGCCCTTGCATGCCTTTGCACAGAAAAAAATCGTGCTGGGCTTCAGCCAGATCGGGGCCGAAAGCGAATGGCGCACCGCCAACACCAACTCCATCAAGGAAACCGCCGCCAAAGAAGGCATTGACCTGAAGTTTTCGGACGCGCAGCAAAAGCAGGAAAACCAGATCAAGGCGCTGCGCTCCTTCATTGCCCAGAAGGTGGACGTGATTGCGTTCGCGCCCGTGGTCGAGTCGGGCTGGGACACGGTGCTCAAGGAGATCAAGGCCGCCAAGATCCCGGTCATCCTCACCGACCGCTCGGTGGACTCCAAGGACACCTCGCTGTACGTCACCTTCATGGGCTCGGACTTCACCGAAGAAGGCCGCAAAGCCGGTCGCTGGTTGCTGGAGAAGGTGAAGAACACCCAGGGCGACATCAACGTGGTGGAGTTGCAAGGCACGGTGGGCTCGGGTCCGGCCATCGACCGCAAGAAGGGTTTTGAAGAAATCATCAAGGCCGAGCCGCGCATCAAGATCATCCGCTCGCAAACCGGTGACTTCACCCGCGCCAAGGGCAAGGAGGTGATGGAGGCCTTCCTGAAGGCCGAGGGCAAAAAAATCAACGTGCTGTACGCCCACAACGATGACATGGCCATTGGCGCCATCCAGGCCATTGAGGAAGCGGGGCTGAAGCCGGTGAAGGACATCACCATCATCTCCGTCGACGCGGTCAAGGGCGCCTTCGAGGCCATGATCGCCGGCAAGATGGACGTGTCGGTCGAGTGCAGCCCCCTGCTGGGCCCGCAGCTGATGGCCGCCGTCAAGGACCTGATGGCTGGCAAGACGCTGCCCCGCCGCATCGTGACGCAAGAAGGCATCTTCCCCATGGAAGTGGCGGCCAAAGAGTTCCCCAACCGCAAGTACTGATCGCCTTGACCCATCGGGCACGGTCCCGGCCCCGTGGCCGGGCGGCGATTGCACATGACGCGGCAGGAACGCCATGACACACCCTTCGGTGTCACCCCCCACAGCCCCTCGCCTGGTGCTGGAGCTGTCGGGCGTGGCCAAACAATTCGGACCCGTTCATGCCCTGCGCGGCGTGGATTTGCGCCTGTACGGCGGTGAAATCCACGCCCTGATGGGCCAGAACGGCGCAGGCAAATCCACCCTCATCAAGGTGTTGACCGGGGTCCACCCGGCGGACCAGGGCGAGATGCAGCTCAACGGGCAGGCCATCCGCGCCACCTCCACGCTGCACGCGCAGCAGCTGGGCATCAGCACGGTGTACCAGGAGGTCAACCTCTGCCCCAACCTGTCGGTGGCCGAGAACATCTTTGCCGGGCGCTTTCCCCGCCACGGCTGGCGGGGTGGCTGGGGCATCGACTGGGGGCGCATGCACCAGCAAGCCCGCGAGTTGCTGGCCCGCCTGAACCTGGACATTGACGTCACCCAGTCCCTGTCCACCCACTCGGTGGCCGTGCAGCAGATGGTGGCCATTGCGCGGGGGCTGGCCATTTCGGCCCAGGTGCTGATCCTGGACGAGCCCACCTCCAGCCTGGACGACGACGAGGTGGAGCGCCTGTACGGCGTGTTGCGCCAGCTGCGTGCGCAGGGCATGGCCATCTTGTTTGTCACCCACTTCCTGGACCAGGTGTACGCCGTGAGCGACCGCATCACCGTGCTGCGCAACGGCGAACTGGTGGGTGAATACCCCGCCGCGGAGCTGGGCCACAACGCCCTGATTGCCGCCATGGTGGGCCGTGAACTGGCCCCCATGCCACACACCCCGGCCAGCCCGACCGCTCCCACCGGACAGCCCGCCACGGCGCCGGCCTGGTTGCAGGCCCAGGGGTTGAGCCGACGGGGCCATGTGAAACCCCTGGACATGGACATCCGCCGCGGCGAGGTGGTGGGCCTGGGCGGGTTGCTGGGGTCGGGCCGCACCGAGCTGGCCCGCCTGCTGTTCGGCCTGGACCGCAGCGACGGCGGCAGCGTTCGCATTGACGGGCGCGAGGTGCACCTCGACTCTCCAGCCACCGCCATCCGGCTGGGCTTGGGCCTGTGCCCGGAAGACCGCAAGGCCGAGGGCATCGTGGCCGAGCTGTCGGTGCGCGAGAACATCGTGCTGGCCCTTCAGGCCCGCCAGGGGCTGTGGCCCTGCATTGGCCGTGCGCAGCAAACGGCCTTGGCCGAGGGTTACGTGAAGGCGCTGGGCATCAAGACCGCCGACGTGGACACGCCCATTGGCCAACTCTCAGGGGGCAACCAGCAAAAGGCCGTGTTGGCGCGCTGGCTGGCCACGCGGCCCCAACTGCTGATCCTGGACGAACCCACCCGCGGCATCGACATCGCTGCCAAGCAAGAAATCATGAATGAAATCCTCTCGCTGGCCCAACAGGGCATGGCCGTGCTGTTCATCTCGTCAGAAATGGACGAGGTGGTGCGGGTGTCGGACCGCATCGTGGTGCTGCGCGACCGCGCCAAGGTGGGTGAACTGCCCGGCGACTCGGACGAACAAGCGGTGTACGCACTGATTGCGGGGCACGCATGAGCGCCGCCCCCCACGACACCCCATGGGCTCGCCTGCGGGCCCACCCGCTGCTGTGGCCCCTGCTCACCTTGAGCCTCATCCTCGTGGTCAACGCCAGCCTGAACCCCGGCTTTTGGATGCTGCAGTGGCGCGATGGGCATTTGTACGGCAGCGTCATCGACATCCTCAACCGCGCCGCCCCCTTGATGCTGGTGGCCATGGGCATGACCCTGGTGATTGCCACCCGCGGCATCGACATCTCGGTGGGCGCGGTGGTGGCCATCAGCGCCTCGGTGGCGGCGCTGATGATCGGGGGCACGCTGGTCATTCAAGACGGCGTGCCCACCCACGTCAGCCGCTTTCCCATGCCCCTGGCCATTGCGTGTGCGCTGCTGGTGGCGCTGGCCTGCGGCCTGTGGAACGGCCTGCTGGTGACGCGCATCGGCCTGCAACCCATCATCGCCACCTTGATCCTGATGGTGGCAGGGCGTGGCATTGCGCAGCTCATCACTGGCGGACAGATCGTGACCGTGTACTACGCCCCCTACTTCTACGTGGGCAACGGCTACCTGTGGGGGTTGCCGTTTGCGCTGTTCATTGCGCTGGGGGTGTTCGGTGTGGTGCACCTGCTGGTGACCCGAACGGCCTTGGGGTTGTTCATCCAGGCCATTGGCATCAACCCTGCCGCGGCCCGGCTGGCCGGGGTGCGCGAACGGCTCATCAGCCTGTGTGTGTATGCGTTTTGCGGCCTCACGGCGGGCATTGCGGGGCTGATCATCAGCTCCAACGTGAAGAGCGCCGACGGCAACAACGCCGGCAACCTGATGGAGCTGGACGCCATCCTGGCCGTCACCCTGGGGGGCACCTTGCTCACCGGCGGTCGCTTCAGCCTGGCGGGCAGCCTGGTGGGCGCGTTGATCATCCAGACCCTGACCTCCACCATCTATTCCATTGGCGTTCCGCCCGAAATCAACCTGGTGGTGAAGGCCGCCGTGGTGTTTGGGGTGATGCTGCTGCAATCGGCCGAGTTCCGCCACGCGGTGCACGGCTGGGTGGTGCGCCCCCAACACACGGGAGGTGCCACATGAAGCCTCGCTTTGCCCACGCCAAATACCTGCCGCTGCTGGCCACGTTGACGCTGTTTGCGGCCATGGCCACCTTCGGCTCGGTGTCGTACACCGGCTTCTTTTCGGCGCAGGCGTTTTTGAACCTGCTCATCGACAACGCCTTCCTCATCATCGTGGCGGTGGGCATGACCTTTGTCATCCTGACCGGGGGCATTGACCTGTCGGTGGGCTCGGTGGTGGCACTGTCCACCATGGTGCTGGCCTCGCTGGTGGAAAAGCACCACTGGAACCCCTGGCTGGCCACGGCGCTGGTGTTGCTGATGGGCACGGCGCTGGGCGCGTTCATGGGTTGGTTGATCCAGCGGTTCCGGCTGCAACCGTTCATCGTCACGCTGGCGGGCATGTTCCTGGCGCGGGGCCTGTGCTACCTGATCAGCATCGACTCCATCAGCATCACCCACGAGGACTACACCGCCCTGGCGCAGCTGCGCATTGCGCTGTGGGACGATGCCGCGCTGTCCCTCAGCGCCTTGCTGGCCCTGGCGGTGCTGGTGGTGGCCCTGTACGTGGCCCATGCCACCGAGTTTGGCCGCACGGTGTACGCCATTGGCGGCAACGAACACTCGGCCACGCTCATGGGCTTGCCGGTGGCGCGCACCACGGTGCTGGTCTACACCTTCAGCGGCTTTTGCTCGGCACTGGGCGGCGTGGTGTTCACGCTGTACATGCTGTCGGGTTATGGTCTGCACGCCCTGGGGTTGGAGCTGGACGCGATTGCCGCGGTGGTCATCGGCGGCACGCTGCTCAGCGGCGGCGTGGGTTATGTGTTTGGCACGCTGTTCGGGGTGCTGACGCTGGGCATGATCCAGACGCTGATCATGTTTGACGGCTCGCTCAGCTCGTGGTGGACCCGCATCGTCATCGGGGCCCTGCTGTTTGTGTTCTGCGTGCTGCAACGGGTGTTCGAAACAGGACGCAAGGCGTCGGCCTGAGTCTCAAGAAAAAACAGCCTCTAGCGCTTTCAGAACAAGCGCAAGAAGCTATAGATTCAGTAGCAAACAATCCTACTCAGCCACACAGCCCCGCCCCGGCGCGAGACGGACCGCGGCCAACCGAGGTCAGCCGCCCACGGAAAAGCGCCACTGCGCCTGCAACGTCAGGCTCTGGCCGGTGTGCAGCACCCGCAGGCCCGGTTGTTGGGGTTGGTGGAAGGCGTCGATGGGGTGGGTGACCGGCTCGAAACAAAACGCCGGGTTCACGCTCACGGGCGGGCGGTACACCAGGCTGTAGCCGTCCTGGGCCCCGCGGTCGTGCACCTCGGGCACCGTCAGGGTGAGGGAGAGCTGTCGGTCGGGCCAGTCGATGCGCCCCTGCCCCGACCAACCGGTGTACGCGTTGTCCATGGGGACCCCAATGGCGGGCATGCCCTCGCGGGGGTCCCATCCGGCGGGGAAATCGGTGGTGTGCGCGGTGGGCATGGGGTCGGCCCCACTGAGCCACACGCCGCACACCTGGGTTTGCAGGCGGGTGTCCGCGGTGCGCAGAAACCAGGGGTGCTGCCCCAGCCCATACGGCAGCGAGCCGGGGCCGATGTGGGTGACGGTCAAGGTCTGGTCCATGCCGCCATCCAGCAGCACAAAACGCTGCACGGCCAGGTAGGCGTAGGGGTTGCCCTGGAAGTGATGCGACTCCAGGTGCATTTCCAGCGTGTCGGGCGAGGGTTGAACCACGCGCCAAGCTTGCAGCCAACCGTCACCATGGATGGGGTAAGGCTCCCCCGCACGGTTGAGGGCCACCGGGTGGAACACCCCGTCGTGCTCAAAGCCCCCCTGCCCGATGCGGTTGGACCAGGGCACCATGGGGAACGAGGCCAGGGTGTAACGGTCCGAGTCGCCGGCCCAGGGGCGCCACAGGTCCAGCCATTCGGCCGCCTGTGCGGCATCGGCAGCACGGGCCGCACCTTGGCACTGCCAAGCGGCCACGCCCCCGCCCAGGGAAGGCACCACCCCCAGCCGCTGCCCGGCGTGCTCCAACCAGTGAATGGGATGAACGTCGTCGGCGCGAGGGTGTGTCATGGTTGTCTGGGTTCAGCGTGCGGCCAGGCGGAACACCGACACGGCGTCCACCAGGTCTTGCGCCTGGGTTCTGAGGCTGGCGGCTGCGGCGGAAATTTCTTCCACCATGGCCGCGTTGTGTTGGGTGGTCTGGTCCATTTGGCCGATGGCTTCGCCCACCTGAGCCACGCCCGTGGCCTGCTGAGAGCTGGCCGAGCTGATTTCGCCCACGATCTGGCTCACGCGCTGAATGGCGCTGACCACTTCTTCCATGGTGTGGCCCGCCCGATCCACCAGCGCCGTGCCCTGCTCCACCCGGGTGACGCTGACGTCGATCAGTTCCTTGATGTCCTTGGCCGCCGCCGCGCTGCGTTGGGCCAGCGAGCGCACCTCAGAGGCCACCACGGCAAAACCCCGGCCTTGTTCCCCGGCGCGCGCCGCTTCCACCGCGGCGTTGAGCGCCAGGATGTTGGTCTGGAAGGCGATGCCGTCGATCAAACCGATGATGTCGGCAATCTGGCGGGACGCTTCGCTGATGCCCCGCATGGTCTGCACCACCTCACCCACCACCTGCCCACCCTGGTGCGCCACTTCGGAGGCGGTACGGGCCAGTTGGTTGGCCTGTACGGCACTTTCGGCATTCTGGTGGACCATGCCCCCCAACTCTTCCATGGACGCCGTGGTCTGTTGCAAGGCACTGGCCTGCTGCTCGGTGCGGGCCGACAGGTTGTGGTTGCCCTGGGCAATTTCGGCGCTGGCGGTGGCCACAAGCTCGGACCCGTCACGCACCTGCCCCACCACATTCACCAGGCTTTCCTGCATGTCCTTCAGGGCACTCAACAGCTGCCCGGTTTCGTTGCTGCTGGTGACCGTCACGGTCTGCGACAGGTCACCCTGGGCAATTTGCCGCGCCACCTGCACGGCCTGGTTCAACGGCCCGGAGACCGCCCGAACCAGCCACACCCCGGCCCCCACCGCCAGCGCCAGGCACAAGGCCAACACACCCAGCAGGGTGCCTTTGGCCGAGGCATAGGCCGCAGCACTGTTGGTGCTGGCCTGCTGGGCGCCTTGGTGGCTCAGCTCAGTGAGGCGTTGCAAGGCGGCGTTGACCTGCTCGAATTGCTTTTTCGACTCGCCTTCCAACAGCTTGCGAGCGGAGAACTTCTCGCGCTTGGTGGACATGTCCACGATCTGGCGGCTGGTGGTCAGGTAGCGCTGAAGCTCCGTCGCAAACGCATCGTGGCGTGCCCGGTCTTCGTCGGTGCGCAGGGTTTGCACAAACGCCTGGTGCCCGGTTTCGAATGCGGCCAAGGTCTCGCCGATGGCCTTTTCAACGTTGGCCATGGACCCTTCGTCGGTGTTGAGCACGTGTTGTGTTTCCTGGGTGCGCAAGGCCGACAGTCCATACCGCATGGCAGCCACCTGCTCCACCCCCGGCAACCAATGCTCGGTGATGTCCAAGGTGCCATCGTTCATGGATTTCATTTGCAACACGGCCACACCCACCACGGCGCACAACAACGCCGAAAGCAAGGCCAATGTGGCGGTCAACAGGGTGGAGATGCGGAGGTTTTGAAAATTCACACCAGGTTCCGAATGGCAAAAAGCGATCTTCCGCGTCAACCGGCAAACAGGTGTGCAGGTCGGCCCGGGCTGTCCAGGCGCACGGCAAACAGCCCCCCCGCCAGCGGTTGGGCTGCCAGTTGCTCAGGTGTGAGGCCCGTGTGCGCACTGGTGATGAACATTGTGCATAAATCTGCACCCCCAAACGCACAATTCGTGATGTGGCTGGTGGGCAAGTGGATGCGGGCCAATTCTTCGGCGCTGACGGGATCGTGGCAGGTGACGCAGGCCGCGCCCCAACGCGCCAACCACAGCCGCCCTTGGGCGTCGGTGGTCATGCCGTCAGGGAAACCATCCCCGTCGGCCAATTGCAGCCACAGCCGGGGACGGCTCAACGCCCCGGTGACGGGATCGAAATCGAAGGCGTGCACGCGGCCGCGCACCGTGTCGTTGAAATACAGGGTGCACCCGTCACGCGACCAGGTGGGGCCATTGGTGACCGCAAAGCCTCCGTGCATGCGGGTGCACTGGTCGCCCCCCTGGTAGCGGTACAGTGAGCCGGTGGGGTCGTGGCACGCAAAGTCCATGGTGCCGGCCCAGAACCGTCCCTGCGCGTCGCACTTGCCGTCGTTGAAGCGGTTGCCCGGCAAATGCGGTTCGGGTTGGTGCTGGCGTTGCAGCTCGCCGGTGGCCGGATTGAAAAAGGCCAGTTCGTGGCGCAGGCTCACCAACAAGCCGGGGCCCTGGGCGCGCTCGGCCACCGCCGAAATCTCTTCGTCAAACGGCCACGAACGGCAGTCGTCTGAAACCGGGTCATACCGATGCAGGCGGTGCCCCAGGATGTCCACCCAGTACAGCGCCTGTTCACGCACCGACCACAGCGTGCCCTCGCCCAGCTGCGCCTGCGCGGCCCACACGCAACGCGGGCCTTCCAGCACCTGTGGGGCGGGCATCAGTGGGAGTCCCGCGGCACGTCGGCGCCGCTTTTGCCCACCAAAAAGTCGAGGTCGGCCCCCAGGTGGGCCTGCTGCACATGGTCCACGTACAGCTTGTACCAGCCGCGCTTGGGTTTTTCCGGTGCTTGCCAGGCCGCCAGGCGGCGAGCCAGCTCTTCGTCGGAAATGTCCAGGTGCAACCGGCGCTCGGGCACGTTGAGTTCAATCATGTCGCCGTTTTGCACCACGGCCAGCGGGCCGCCCGCAGCGGCTTCGGGGCTGGTGTGCAGCACGGTGGTGCCGTAGGCGGTGCCGCTCATGCGGGCGTCGGAAATGCGCACCATGTCCTTGATGCCTTTTTGCAGCACTTTCGGGGGCAGGGGCATGTTGCCCACTTCGGCCATGCCGGGGTAACCGCGCGGGCCGCAGTTCTTGAGCACCATGACGCAGTTTTCGTCGATGTCCAGGTTGGGGTCGTCGATCTTGGCGTGGAATTCCTCGATGTTTTCAAACACCACGGCACGCCCACGGTGGGTCAGCAGGTGGGGCGAAGCCGCCGAAGGCTTGATGACCGCGCCGTCCGGAGCCAGGTTGCCGCGCACCACGGCAATGCCAGCAGCAGGCATGAAGGGCTCGGCCACGGTCTTGATGACTTCGCGGTTGTAGCAAGGGGCGTTTTCCACGTTTTCGCGCACGGTCTTGCCATTAACGGTGATGGCGTCGCCGTGCAGCAGCGGCAAGATTTCGCGCATGACGGCAGGCAGGCCCCCGGCGTAGCAGAAGTCTTCCATCAGGTACTTGCCCGAGGGTTGCAGGTTCAGGATGTTGTTGACCTGGGAACCGATCTTGTCCCAGTCTTCCAGCTTCAGGTCCACGCCAATGCGTCCGGCCAGGGCCAGCAGGTGGATCACGGCGTTGGTAGAGCCACCAATGGCCGCATTGGTGCGGATGGCGTTCTCGAAGGCTTGGCGCGTCAGGATGCGGGACATGCGCATGTCTTCCTTCACCATGTCCACAATGCGCCGCCCCGTCAGTTGGGCCAGGCGCTTGCGGCGTGTGTCGGCGGCGGGGAAGGCGGCGTTTTCCGGCAGGGACATGCCCAGCGATTCGACCATGCAGGCCATGGTGGATGCCGTGCCCATGGTCATGCAGGTGCCGCTGGAGCGGTGCATGTCGCTTTCGCAGGACGTGAACTCTTCCATGGTCATTTCACCGGCACGCACCATTTCCGACATTTGCCACACGCCCGTGCCCGAGCCCACGTCCTTGCCACGGAACTTGCCGTTGAGCATGGGGCCACCCGACAGGCCGATGGTGGGGATGTCGCAGCTGGCGGCACCCATCAGCAGCGAAGGGGTGGTTTTGTCGCAGCCCATGAGCAGCACCACGCCGTCGATGGGGTTGCCACGGATGCTTTCCTCCACGTCCATGCTGGCCAGGTTGCGAAACAGCATGGCGGTGGGGCGCAACTGGGTTTCGCCCAAGGACATGACGGGGAATTCGAGCGGAAAACCGCCCGCTTCGTAGACGCCGCGTTTGACGAATTCGGCCAGCTCACGGAAGTGGCCGTTGCAAGGCGTCAGTTCGCTCCAGGTGTTGCAAATGCCGATGATGGGGCGACCATCCAGCAAGTCGTGGGGGTAGCCCTGGTTTTTGAGCCAGCTGCGGTGCATGAAGCCATCGCGGTCTTTGCCTCCGAACCAGGCTTGGCTGCGGCGAAACGGGTGCTTGGGGTCTTCCATGGATGGCTTGCCTTGTGGGGTGAGAGGTTGCCCTCGAATTCTTGACAAGGGGGATGCTAACCATGCATAGTGATAATAGAAAATGATTTTTTATTCACGCGACATATTAAATTTGCAATTGAAAAAAGGCAGCAAACCATGAACACACCCGCAAACACCCTTCGCCAACTGGCCCAGTACCCCAGCCTGCGAGGTCGGCGGGTGTTCGTCACCGGCGGCGGCACCGGCATCGGCGCGGCCATCGTCGCAGCATTCGCACAGCAAGGTGCCCAGGTGGCCTTTGTGGACGTGGCGGAGCAGGCCAGCGCCGAACTGGCCGCACAACTGACCAGCGAAGGACACCCGCCCGTGTGGTGGCGCACCTGCGACGTGCGCGATGTGCCCGCGTTGCAACAAACCCTGGCCGAGGCGGTTCAGGAATTGGGCGACTTCTCCGTGCTGGTCAACAACGTGGCCCGGGACGACCGCCACACACTGGAGTCGGTCACGCCCGAGTACTGGGACGAACGCATGGCCGTGAACCAGCGCCCAGCCTTTTTTGCGATCCAGTCCCTGGTGCCCGGCATGCGCCGCCTGGGTGGGGGCTCCATCATCAACCTGGGGTCCACCGGCTGGCAGACCAAGGGCAGTGGCTACCCGTGTTACGCGGTGGCCAAATCGTCGGTGAACGGCCTGACCCGTGGGCTGGCGGGCAGCCTGGGGGCCGATCGCATCCGCATCAACACCGTGTCCCCCGGCTGGGTGATGACGGAACGGCAAATCAAGATGTGGCTCAACGCCGAAGGTGAAGCCGAGATCAAACGCAACCAATGCCTGCCCGACAAGCTCCAGCCCTCGGACATTGCACGCATGGTGCTGTTCCTGGGCTCGGACGACAGTGCCATGTGCACCGCCCAGGAGTTCAAGGTCGACGCAGGCTGGAACTGATCCCACCCAGGGCGTCGTCCCCCTCGAACGTCTTGCCGTACACGGTGGTGGCCGACGCCTTCAACGCCCGCAGCATCACCAGGGCAGCCGGAGACAACAGGCGATCCCGGCGGGTGATGAACCCGAAGGGTTCCATGTCACACGGCAAGGACAACGGCAGGATGGACAGCAAACCATGGGCCTGGTAGTAACGGGCAACGTCGGCCGACATGATGCTGACCATGTCGCTTTGCTGCATCATTTTGGTGACGAACAGCAAGGCACTGGTCTCCACCCGGTTGACCGGCTGCGGCAGGTTCATTTCCTGGAACATCAGGTCAAACCGATGCCGCAGCACACTGCCCGCGGGCGGAACGATCCAGCCGCACTCCAGGGTGTCGGCCAGCTGCAAGGGCGAACGCGTCAGCAGCGCATGCCCCGGACGCACCACGGCCGTGACCGGCTCCTCGCCCACCACCTCGTAGCGCAGGTCCGTCTGATCGTGCTCGGCAGACAGCCGCCCCACCACCAAATCGAGCGTCCCTCGGTTGAGTTTGTCGATCAACACGTTGCTGGGGTCAATCTGGATGCTGATGTGCAGATGCGGATGCGCCTGCTTCACCGCAGCCACCGTGGGGGGCAACAGCGCCAGGCCCGGCGCAGTGATGGACCCCACCTGCACCTGACCAAACTGCCCCACCTTGGCCGCTTGCAACTCCTCGTTGGCCTGGTTCAGGCTGGACAACGCCGCCCGTGCGTGGCGGATGAGCGTGTCGCCGTACCAGGTGGGGCGCATGCCACGGGGCAGGCGCTCGAACAGCTGAACCCCCAGCGTGTCCTCCAAGTCCTTGAGCAATTTGGAGGCCGCCGGCTGCGTCATGTTCAGCACCTGGGCCGCACGGTGGATGTTGCCTTCCTCGGCCAACACCACCACCAGCAGCAGCTGACGGGTTTTGAGACGCGCCCGAAGGAGCCAATGCGCAGAGACCGCCATATCGGGGTTTACTCCAATATTAATTTAGGTATCGAATACGGCTCAAACTATATTAGAAAACTATCCTTATTGTCCATATGATGCGGTATCTGTCCCGATGGGAAAAACCGTCGGCGAAGATGATCCTTGGCCTCATCAACTGGAGACTTATTTTGAAAGCACGTCGTACCGCATTGAAAGCACTGGCCGCCAGCATGGCGCTGGGTTTCGCCCTGGTTGCACCGGTGGCTCAGGCACAGGACAAAGGTCTGGTGGGGGTGTCCATGCCCACCAAGAGTTCCACCCGCTGGATCAGCGACGGCAACAGCATGGTCTCTGCCCTGGCCGCCAAAGGCTACAAGGCTGACCTGCAATACGCCGAAGACGACATCCCCAACCAGCTGGCACAGATCGAAAACATGATCACCAAAGGGGCCAAGGTCCTGGTGATTGCTGCCATCGACGGCACCACGCTGACCAACGCCCTGCAAAAGGCCGCGGACAAGGGCGTCAAGATCATCGCTTACGACCGCCTGATCGTGGGCAGCAAGAACGTGGACTACTACGCCACGTTCGACAACTTCCAAGTGGGCGTGCTGCAAGCCCAGTCGCTGGAAAAGGGCCTGGGCCTGAAAGAAGGCAAGGGTCCGTTCAACATCGAACTGTTCGGTGGCTCCGCTGACGACAACAACGCCTTCTTCTTCTACGACGGCGCCATGTCGGTGCTGCAACCGTACATCGACAAGGGCAAGCTGGTGGTGCAGAGCAAGCAGACCGGCATGAGCAAGGTGTCCACCCTGCGTTGGGACGGCGCCGTGGCCCAGGCCCGCATGGAAAACCTGCTGTCCGCCTACTACGGCAAGGCCCGCGTGGACGCCGTGTTGTCTCCCTATGACGGCATCAGCATCGGCATCCTGTCCGCCCTGAAGGGTGTGGGCTACGGTTCTGCCTCGCAACCCATGCCTTACGTGTCTGGACAAGACGCCGAAGTGCCTTCCGTCAAGTCCATCCTGCGCAAGGAACAGTACTCCACCATCTTCAAGGACACGCGTGAACTGGCCAAGGTCACGGCCAACATGGTGGACGCCGTTCTGAGCGGCGGCAAAGTGGAAATCAACGACACCAAGACCTACAACAACAAGGTCAAGGTGGTGCCCTCCTACCTGCTCAAGCCGGTGAGCGTGGACCTGTCCAACTACAAACAAGTGCTGGTGGACAGCGGGTACATCAAGGCTGAACAACTGAAGTAAGCCTTCGCTCCCTCCCGAGAGGCCCTGTGCCGACAAGCGCAGGGCCTTTTTCGTTTCCACAGCACGCAGAGGTCACATGACGAATCCCATTCTGGAGATGCGGGGAATCAAAAAGTCCTTCCATGGCGTGAAAGCACTCAGCGACGTCAACCTGACCGTTCAACCCGGTCAGATCCACGCCATCGTGGGCGAAAACGGCGCGGGCAAGTCCACGCTGATGAAGGTGCTCAGCGGGGTGTATCCCCATGGTGAGTACGAAGGCGAAATCCGTTTTCAAGGGCAACCGTGCCAGTTCGGGGGCATTGCGGACAGCGAGCACCTGGGCATCATCATCATCCACCAGGAACTGGCGCTGGTGCCCCTGCTGTCCATCACCGAGAACATTTTTCTGGGCAATGAGCAGGCCAAACATGGCGTGATCGACTGGAACGCGTCCTACGTCAAGACACAGGCGCTGCTGGACAAGGTGGGCCTGCACGAGTCGCCTTCCACCCTCATCACCAACATGGGGGTGGGCAAGCAGCAGTTGGTGGAAATTGCCAAGGCGCTGTCCAAACAAGTCAAGCTGCTCATCCTGGACGAACCCACCGCCAGCCTGAACGAAACCGACAGCGATGCGCTGATGAACCTGCTGCTGGACCTCAAGGCCCAGGGCATCGCCTGCATCCTCATTTCGCACAAGCTCAACGAGGTTTCCAAGGTGGCCGACGCCATCACGGTGCTGCGCGACGGCATGACCGTCACCTCGCTGGACTGCAAGGCCCAGGCCGTGAGCGAAGACCTGATCATCCGCCACATGGTGGGCCGGGAAATGGCCGACCGCTACCCGCGCCGCACCCCGAACATCGGCGAAAAGGTGTTCGAGGTCAGCAACTGGGTGGTTCACCATGAAGAGCACACCGAGCGCCAGGTCATCAAAGGGGTGAACCTGCATGTGCACCGCGGCGAAATCGTGGGCATTGCCGGCCTCATGGGCGCGGGCCGCACCGAACTGGCCATGAGCATTTTTGGCCGGACCTACGGACGCAACATCAGCGGCGAAGTGCGCCTGCATGGCAAGGTCATTGACACCAGCACGGTGCAAAAGGCCATCCACAACGGCATTGCCTACGTGACCGAAGACCGCAAGGGATATGGCCTGGTGCTGGAGGAAACCATCGCCTGGAACACCACGCTGGCCAACCTGGATGCGGTGTCCAGCCACGCCGTGGTGAACGAAGGCCGCGAATTCGGTGTGGCCGAGGACTTCCGGAAAAAGCTCAACATCCGCAGCCCGCACGTGTACGCCCACACGGTCAACCTGTCGGGCGGCAACCAGCAGAAAGTGGTGCTGAGCAAATGGCTGTTTTCCAACCCCGAGGTGCTGATCCTCGACGAACCCACCCGCGGCATTGACGTGGGGGCCAAGTACGAGATCTACACCATCATCGCCCAGCTGGCGGCGCAAGGGAAATGCGTGCTGATGATTTCCTCCGAAATGCCCGAACTGCTGGGCATGTGCGACCGCATCTGCGTGCTCAACGAAGGCCGGTTTGTGGCCGAGTTCCCGGGGGCCGAAGCCACCCAGGAAAAAATCATGCGTTCCATCGTGACATCAGGAGTCCACTGACATGACCACCCCTCAGACGGTCGAACAGCCCCAGGCAACCCGTGGCGGCCTGGCCTTTCTCAAGAACCACATGCGGGAATACGGGCTGCTGATTTCCCTGGTGGTCATCATGATCTTCTTCCAGATCAAGACCGAAGGCACCCTGTTCCAGCCCCTCAACCTGACCAACCTCATCCTGCAAAACAGCTACATCATCGTGATGGCGCTGGGCATGCTGCTGGTCATCGTGGCCGGACACATCGACCTTTCGGTGGGCTCGGTGTGCGGCTTCATCGGGGCGGTGGCCGCGGTGTTGATGGTCGAATACAACATGCACTTTGTGCTGGCTGCCGCCATCTGTCTGGTGTTGGGTGCCGTGATCGGTGCCGCCCAGGGCTATTGGGTGGCGTATTACAAGATCCCCTCGTTCATCGTGACGCTGGCGGGCATGCTGGTCTTCAAGGGGCTGGCCCTGGCCGTGCTGCAAGGCGCGTCGGTGGGACCGTTCCCGCCCGAGTTCCAGCTGCTGAGCACCGGGTTCATTCCCGACCCCTTCGCGGGTGAAAACCTGCGGGTCGCCTCCCTGGTGCTGGGCCTGGTGGCCGCCGTCATCATGCTGGTGGCCAAGGTGCGTGGGCGCGCCAACCGCAGCAAGCACGGCATGGTCAACGAGCCCGTTGTGTTCTTCATGCTCAAGAACCTGGTGTTCGTGGCCATGATCGTGCTGTTCAGCTACCTGCTGGCGTCCTACAAGGGCCTGCCCAACGTGCTCATCGTGATGATGGTGCTGATGCTCGTCTACGACTTCATCACCTCGCGCACCACGCTGGGCCGTCGCATCTACGCCCTGGGTGGCAACGAAAAAGCCGCCCGCCTGTCCGGCATCAACACCCCGCGGCTGACCTTCTACACCTTCATCAACATGGGGGTGCTGGCCGCGCTGGCCGGGCTGATCTTTGCCGCCCGCCTCAACACCGCCACCCCCAAGGCGGGCCTGGGCTTTGAACTCGACGTGATCGCCGCCTGCTTCATCGGTGGCGCATCGGCCTCGGGTGGCGTGGGCAAGGTGCTGGGGGCGGTGATCGGCGCTTTCATCATGGGCGTCATGAACAACGGCATGTCCATCATGGGCATTGGCATCGACTGGCAACAGGTCATCAAGGGCCTGGTGCTGCTGGCCGCCGTGTGTGTGGACGTCTACAACAAACAGAAATGAGTGTGTCCATGTCTGCTGCAACCCCTGCCCGCTACCGGGGCGTGTTCCCGGTGGTGCCCACCACCTTCACCGAGTCCGGCGAGCTGGACCTGCCCAGCCAGAAGCGCTGCATCGATTTCATGATCGACGCGGGCTCCAACGGCCTGTGCATCCTGGCCAACTTCTCCGAACAGTTTGTGCTGTCGGACGCCGAGCGCGACGTGCTGACCCGCGAGATCCTGGCCCATGTGGCCGGGCGCGTGCCCGTCATCGTGACCACCACCCACTTCAGCACCCAGGTCTGCATCGAGCGCAGCCAGCAGGCCCAGGCCCTGGGTGCCGCCATGGTGATGGTCATGCCGCCCTACCACGGGGCCACCTTCCGCGTGTCGGAAGAGCAGGTTTACGCCTTCTACGCCCGCCTGTCCGACGCGATCAACATCCCCATCATGATCCAGGACGCCCCGGTGGCCGGCACCCCGCTGTCGGCCGCCTTCCTGGCGCGCATGGCCCGCGAGATCGAACACGTGGCCTACTTCAAGATCGAGACGACCGGGGCAGCCTCCAAGCTGCGCGAACTCATCCGCCTGGGCGGCAGCGCCATTGAAGGACCGTGGGACGGCGAAGAAGCCATCACCCTCATGCCCGACCTGGACGCCGGGGCCACCGGGGCCATGACGGGCGGGGCCTACCCCGACGGCATCCGCCGCATCGTGGACGCTTTTGCCGCCGGTCAGCGCGAAGAGGCCATGGCCCTGTACCAGCAGTGGCTGCCCCTCATCAACTACGAAAACCGCCAATGCGGTCTGCTGGCGGCCAAGTCGCTGATGCGCGAAGGCGGCATCATCGCCTGTGAAGCGCCGCGCCACCCCTTGCCCGCCATGCACCCGGACACCCGCGCCGGGCTGATCGACGTGGCCCGCCGCCTGGACCCCATGGTCCTGCGCTGGGGCCGTTGATCCCCTCCCTCGGCAGTCTCACTCCCCCACCTCCATGACCACCCTCGCACAACACCCCAACCTGATCGGCGGCGAATGGGTTGGGTCGGCCCAATGGGCCCCCAACATCAACCCGTCTAACCTGAACGACGTGATCGGCGAATACGCCCAGGCCGACGCCGCGCAGGTGGATGCGGCCGTGGCCGCCGCCCAGGCTGCCTTTGCCGCATGGTCGGTCAGCGGCATCCAGGCCCGCGCCGATGCACTGGACAAGATCGGCACCGAAATCCTGGTCCGCCGCGAGGAACTGGGCACCCTGCTGGCCCGCGAAGAAGGCAAGACCAAGCCCGAAGGCATTGGCGAAGCCACCCGTGCGGGCAACATCTTCAAGTTCTTTGCGGGCGAATGCCTGCGCACGGCGGGTGAGGTGCTGCCCTCGGTGCGTCCCGGCATCGGGGTGGAAATCACCCGCGAGCCGCTGGGCGTGGTGGGCCTCATCACCCCGTGGAACTTCCCCATCGCCATCCCGGCGTGGAAGATTGCGCCGGCCCTGGCCTACGGCAACTGCGTGGTGTTCAAACCCGCCGACCTGGTGCCCGGCTGCGCCTGGGCCTTGGCCGACATCATCCACCGCAGCGGCATTGCGCCGGGCGTGTTCAACCTGGTCATGGGCCGGGGCAGCGTCATTGGCGACGCCCTGGTCAACCACCCCGGCATTGCCGCCATCAGCTTCACCGGCTCGGTGGGCGTGGGCCAGCGCATTGCCCAGGCCTGCGCCCAGGGCCTGAAAAAAGTGCAGCTGGAAATGGGCGGCAAGAACCCCCAGGTGGTGCTGGACGACGCCGACCTCCACACCGCTGTGGAGCTGTGTGTGCAAAGCGCCTTCTACTCCACCGGCCAGCGCTGCACCGCCTCCAGCCGCCTGATCGTGACCGAAGGCATCTACCCCCAATTCATCGAAGCCATGCAAGCCCGCATGGCCCGCCTGCAAGTGGGCGACGCCCTTCAGGCCGGGGTGGACATCGGCCCCGTGGCCTCGCTGCCGCAGCTGGAACAAGACCTGTCCTACGTGGCCATTGGCCAGGCCGAAGGTGCCCGCCTGCTGGTGGGTGGCGAACGCCTGACCCTTGCCACCCCCGGCCACTACATGGCCCCGGCCCTGCTGGTGGACAGCACCCCGGGCATGCGCATCAACCGCGAAGAAATCTTCGGCCCCGTGGCCAGCGTCATCCGCGTCAAGGACTACGACGAAGCCCTGGCCGTGACCAACGACACGCCCTTCGGCCTGTCCGCCGGCATTGCCACCACCTCGCTCAAACACGCCACCCACTTCAAGCGGCATGCCCAGGCGGGCATGGTCATGGTCAACCTGCCCACCGCCGGGGTGGACTACCACGTGCCCTTTGGCGGACGCAAAGGCTCCAGTTACGGTTCGCGCGAGCAAGGCCGCTACGCCCAGGAGTTTTTCACCACCGTCAAAACCGCCTACGTGCAGGCATGAGCGAAACCACACACACGCCGCCCCGCACGGGACTGGTGGGGGTGGACTGGGGCACCACCCACCGCCGGGCCTACGCCCTGGACGACCAGGGCGCCTGCACCGACACCCTGGCCGATGACCTGGGTGCCCTGCCCTGCCAAGGCCGGTTTGCCCCGGCGCTGGCCAGTGCCCTGCAGCAGTTGAAGGCCCAGCCCCGGCAGGTGGTGCTGTCGGGCATGGTGGGCAGTGCCCTGGGTTGGCACGAGGCCCCCTACCTCGACGCCAGCGTGCCCCTCACCGACCTGCCCCGTCACCTGGTGACCGTGCACGATGCCGACACGGGCGTGCCCACCGGCATCGTGCCCGGCTACTGCGTGCGCGACAGCCACGGCCAGCCCGACGTGATGCGCGGCGAAGAAACCCAGCTGCTGGGCGCCGTGGCCCTGGGTCACCACAGCGGCTGGTTTGTGCTGCCCGGCACCCACAGCAAGTGGGTCAAGCTGGAACAAGGCCGCATCGTCCACCTGCGCACCCACATGACCGGCGAACTGTTCGACCTGCTGGGCCAGCACGGCACCCTGGCCGCCGCCGCCAAACAGGCCGAGCCGGTGTGGAGCGACGACGCCTTTGCCGCGGGCGTGCAGGCCGCCCGCCATGGCCCGCTGGGCCACCAGCTGTTTGGCTGCCGCGCCCGCGTGGTGTGCGGCGACATGCCCGCCGCCCACAGCCGCTCGTACCTGAGCGGGCTGCTGATCGGGGCCGAACTGGCCGACGTGCTCAGCCCCACGGTCGATCAGTGCCTGGGCCGCGCGTTTGCCGACGGCTTCAAGCTCATTGGCTCCCCGGCACTGGCGACCCGCTACCAGGCCGCCGCTGCGGTGCTGGGCTTTGCCTTCGCCCCCATTGACGCCCAGGCCGCCTACCTCGGTGCCCTGGCCCACTTCCAACAGGCAGGACGGCTGTCATGACCCTCGCCCTCGATCGGCTGGCCCGTGCCCGCCAATGCCCCCTGGTGGCCATCCTGCGTGGCCTGCAACCCCACGAGGCCCAGGCCGTGGGCGACGCCCTGTGGGAAAGCGGTTTTCGCACCCTGGAGGTGCCGCTGAACCGCCCGGGCGCGCTGGCCTGCATCGAAACCCTCACCCACCACCTACCCGCTGAAGCCCTGGTGGGCGGCGGCACCATGCTCACCCAAGCCGATGTGGACGCGGTGGTGACCGCAGGTGGCCGCCTGATGGTGTCGCCCAACGCCGATGCGCAGGTGATTGCCCACGCCGCCGCCCGGGGCCTGCTGTGTGTGCCCGGCGTGGCCACGCCCACCGAGGCCTTTGCCGCGTTGAAAGCGGGGGCCCACGCCCTCAAGCTCTTCCCCGCCGAAATGGTGGGCCACGGTGGCTTGAAAGCCCTGAAATCGGTGCTGCCCGCGGGCACCGACGTGTGGCCTGTGGGCGGCGTGGAGCCGCACAGCATGGCCGCGTGGCGAGCCGCCGGGGCCACGGGCTTTGGCATTGGCAGCCGCCTGTACACCCCGGGCATGACCCCCGCCGAGGTGCTGGCCCGCGGGCGCGAGTACATGCAGGCCTGGCAAGCGTGCCAGTCGTAAACTCAAAAATGATAGCTGCTTTCGCTTTCAAATAAAGCGCTAGAGACAATTTTCATGCCTAACTTCTGGCGCTCAATCCCGCAGCACGGCCAGCACGTCGGAATGGAACTCGCGGGAGTAGAGCACGCCCGCCACGCCCACCGTGCCCACCACCAGGGCCACCGGGGACACAAACCATGCCAGCAGCGCAAACGAGAAGTAGTAGGCACGCAAGCCATCGTTGAAGGTTTCCGCCGCTGAGGCCACCAGGTTGGCCGCACGGTCCACATAGGCCGCCGCCTCACTGGGGTGGGCCTGGAAATGTTCGGGCGGGGGCATGGCCCCGATGGTCAGCGCCACAAAGGTGTACTGGCGCATGCTCCAGCTGAAACGGAAGAAGGCGTAGACAAACACGCCCAGCAAGGCCATGACCTTGAACTCGAACACCTGCACGCTGGTCATCTGCGTGAATGGAATGTCGCGCACCAGCTCGGCGGCCTTGTCGGTGGTGCCCAGCAAGGCCAGCAGGCCGCCGATGATCAGGATGGTGGTGGACGAGAAAAACGACGGCGTGCTCGACAGGTTCTGGGTGATCAGGCCGTCGAGCATGCGCGGGTCGCGCTGGGCCGCCTGCTGCATCCAGCGGCGGCGGTAGAGGTTGGTGGTCATCAGCAGCGAGCGCTGCCGCTGACCCCAATGTTTGGCAAACCAGGCGTAGCCCACCCACAGGCTGAAAAACAGCGCCAGGGCCAACCAGTCTTTCCAAGGCAGCAGTTCGAAGATTTTCATGTCCGCCACCTTAAACGAAGCTGCCCCGGACTGCGCCGGGGCAGGGTGTTGTCCAGGCGGTTTTCTCAGCGGGACAGGTCGATGGCGTAGACGCCCTGCCCCTTGCCCGAGCCGTCGTCGTCCTTGACCACGCTGATGTTGCCCAACCCACTGGCCAGCGCCAGCTTGCCGCTGCCCGACACAAAGGTGACCGGGCCTGCCGTGCTCACCTTGGTGAAGCGCCAGCTGCGGGCCGAGCCATCGGCGGCCAGGGTCAGGTTCTTGCGGGCCTTGATGTGGTCGATCAGCACGTCGCGATTGGCATCGGGCGAGGCGTAGATGGTGTTGGCCGCCGTCAGGCCGAATGCCGTGCCGCTGGTGGCGCGGTAGTTGTTGGTGGCAATGATGAACTCGGCCGCGTTGCCAATGGATGCGCCCTTGTACATCAGGTTCTTGATGCGGCTGCCCAGGGGCTGGGTCACGTCGATCTCGTAGCTGATGTCGGCTGAGGTGAACATGTCGAAGTTGTAGCCCGGGAAGCTGGACACCAGGGGCTGCGCGGTGGTCAGCGTGGGGTCGATGCAGTTGAAACGCTCCGCAGCCTTTTCCAGCCAGGTCTTGATGCCCGCGCCCGTCACCTTCACCGCGTACACGGTGTTGGGGTACAGGTACAGGTCGGCTGCGTTGTTGATGGCGATGGGGCCCTGCTTCACATCGGTGAAGTCGGTGCCCCCGGCAAAACCGCTCTTGAACGGTGCGCTCACCGACAGCACGGGCAGGTCCTTGTACTGCGGCAGGTTGGCGGCCACGTACTTGGCAACATAGTCGGCCTGGGCTGCGTTGACCACCTGGATGGCGGTCACGTCACCCACGTCGGCAAAGTAGCTGGCCAGGTTGAAGTCGGCACTGCCAATGGGCGTTTTCACATAGGCAATGGCGGCTTCGTGTTCGGCCTTGACGGCGGTGGCAATGGTGGGATCCACCGCCACGTAGGTCTTGGTGGCGGCGTCCGTCAGCGCCTTGCGCAGGCTCACCTGGGTTTTGCCGCTGTCAATGGTCCACTTGCCGTTCTTCACCACCAGGCCGTAGTTGATGACGCCGATGGCCTTACCCCAGTAGCTGGGCATGACGGCGGGCACCCCGAAGAAGGAGCCCTTGGTCTTGTCCACCCCTTCGGCGCTGCACGCGGGGGTGCTGCAAGCGGCATTGGGAAACTCGCCGTGTGAATGCCCCATGAGGATGCCGTCGATGCCCGCCACCTTGGCCAGGTGGTAGTTGGCGTTTTCCATGGTGGGGGTGTAGGCACTGGTGTCCCAGCCACCGTGGGAGGCGGCAAT
>DASUON010000483.1:0-4148 GCA_036276615.1 Burkholderiaceae bacterium | reverse complement strand
CGCCTGGCCACGCTGTACGAACCCGCCCGCAACTTCTTTGAACAGACGTTGGCGCGACCCGTGCAGTTTTCGTCGGCCCCCGACTACACCGTGCACCTGCAACGCCTGCGCGAGCAGGCCTACGATCTGGTGGCCGACTCGCCGACCTTGGCGCGGCTGGCCCAGCGCGAGCTGGGTTATGTGCCCCTTGCCCGCACCGTGGTGCCGCTTCAGCCCATCCTGGTGATGGGGGAGGGCAAGGCCCTGGCCTCGGTGGCCGCCTTGCGCGGGCAGACGGTGGCGGTGTCCGACCGCATGGCCACACTCACTGTGGTGGGGCTGCGCTTCCTGCGCGATCAGGGCCTGCAACCGGACCAGGACGTGACCATCAAGGTGGCGGGCAGCCACGTCAACGCCATCCAGCGGGTGCTGGCCGGCGAGGCCGCCGCGGCCATCGTGTCGCGCACCACGCTCAAGCAGATCGAAGTTCCGCTGGCGTCGCGCATGCGGCTGGTGATGGCGCTGCCCCAGGCCCTGTCTGCCGTGGTCTACACCGTGTCGCCCGCGCTGGCGGCCCAGGCCCCGACTTTGGCGCAACGCTTGCTGGCGTTTGCCAACCAGGACCCGGTGGGCAAGACCTTCATCGAGGCCCTCGGGCACGAGGGGCTGGTTCCGGCGGGGCGTGAAATGGCGCAGGTCGACCCCCTGGTGGTCGAGTTCTACCGACAGCTCAACAACCCCGATTGAGCGGCCCGCCCGCTCCATTGCCCTTGCATTTCCGTGTGTCCATGCGTGCCTTGCCGTTCCTGACCCCGCTGAGACGGTCGTTTCGTACCCAGCTCACCGCCCTGGCGGTGTTGCTGGTGGTGTTGACCAACTGCATCCTGGTGGGGGGCATGACCTTGGCCTTCCTGGGCGATGCCGAGCGCAACGAACACGCCGAGGTCGAGTCCGTCGGGCGGCTGGCGGCCACCGCCCTCGTCGGGCCCATGCTGGAGGCCAACTACGCCGAGGTGGCCGACATTGCCCGCGACGCCGTCGCCGCCAAGGAGATCGGCTACATCCAGGTTGCCCTGCCCGACGGCGTGCAACTGGTCCAGGTGGGGGCACAGCGCTCCGGCAAGTGGTCACCCGTGATGTACGAGCAGCCCTTGCGCTACGGCAAGCAGACGCTGGGCACCCTGCGCCTGCAAATGTCCAACGCCCCCTGGGAAAGCGCGTTGCCGGGGTGGCTGGTGGCGCAGGGGGTGTCCATCTGCCTGTCGCTGGGGCTGGCCTACCTGTTGTTCCACGGCTTCATCCGCACCGTGGAGCAGCGCATCCAGGCCCTCAAGCACGCCACCGAAGCCTTTGTGGCCGGCCACACCGAGGCGCGGGCCGACCTCTCGGGCGAGGACGAGTTGGCCGAGTTTGGCCGCGCCTTTGACGCCGCCATGCAAGACATTGCCACCTCGCAGGCGCGCTTGCGCGACAGCATCGAAGCCGCCCAGGCCGCCAGCGTGGCCAAAAGCCGCTTCCTGGCCACCATGAGCCACGAAATCCGCACCCCGCTCAACGGGGTGCTGGGCCTCACGCAACTCATGCTGATGGCCCCCACCTCGCCCGAAGACCAGCAGAAGTACCTGCGCACCATCCTCAGCTCGGGCACCACGCTGCTGGCACTGCTCAACGACGTGCTCGACCTCTCCAAGGTCGAGGCCGGTCGCCTGGTGCTGGAAACGTTGGCCTTTTCTCCGGACCAACTGCTGCACGACGCCGCGACGCTGATGGAGGTGAACGCCACCGACAAAGGCCTGGGCTGGACGGTGGCCTGGACCGGCGGCCCCGGCCAGGTGCTGGGTGACCCCTACCGCCTGCGGCAAATGCTGTCTAACCTGATGGGCAACGCCGTCAAGTTCACCGAAACAGGCCACATCCACATCCAGGGCGCCGAAGTGGACGGTTCGGAATCGGGGGGCTGGGTCTGTCTGCGCTTTGCGGTGCAAGACACCGGCATCGGCATCGCCCCGGACCGGCTGGGCCAGCTGTTCAAGCCGTTTTCGCAGGTGGACGCCTCCGACACCCGCAAGTTCGGCGGCTCGGGGCTGGGCTTGTCCATCGTGCGGTCGCTGGCCGAGCAGATGGGCGGGCGTGTGGGCGTGGACAGTGTGTTGGGCCAGGGCTCCACCTTCTGGTTCGAGGTGCGGCTCAAACGCCATGCGGGGGCTTGGCCCGCCACCGCACCGCGGCAGGTGGCGCTGGCCGAGTCAGCCGAGCCCGCGCCCACGGGGGGCTGTGTGCTGCTGGTGGAAGACAACCTCACCAACCGCCTGGTGGTGGAGAAGCTGTTGCTCAAGGCCGGTTACCGGGTGCTCAACGCCGACAACGGTGCCCTGGGCGTGGAGTGCTACCTGGCGCACCAGGCCGACATCCAGCTGGTGCTGATGGACGTGCAAATGCCCGTGATGGATGGCTTGGAAGCCACCCGCACCATCCGCCAGCACGAAGCACAGACCGGCGCCCGCCACACGCCGGTGGTGGGCCTCACGGCCAACGCCTATGCCGAAGACCGCACCGCCTGCCTGGCCGCGGGCATGGACGACTTTGTGACCAAGCCCATCAACGTCAGCCACCTGCTGCAGGTGGTGGCTCAGTACCGCACCAGCGCGCGGTAGCTCAGGGTGGTGCTGCCCTCGGCGGGCACGTTGACCTTCCACACCGCGGTGTTGCTGGCGGCCTTGGTGGAGGGGTGGGTTTCGCTCAGCATCTTCCAGTCGCCGGGAATGGGCTCTTGCACCGTGACCGTCACCGCCTCTTTCTTGGCGTTTTTCAGCACCAGCTCAAACGCGGTTTCAAACTGGCTGTTGTAGCGCTCGGTGTTGGGCAGCTTCTTGAAGTCGGTCTGCTTTTTGTCCGCCGTCACGTCAAAGGCTTCGCCCAGCTTCAGGCGCACCTTTTCGTTCTTGGGCGTGTGGTCGATGCGGTCTTCACCCACAAACTGGGCGTTGCCCGCACTGTCCTTCTTGTACACGCGGACGATGCCCTTGGGCAGCGGCTGGCCCAGGTGGGCGCTTTCCTTGTTGTCGAACTCCATGTACACGCTGGCCTTGAGCTTTTGGCCCAGGTCGCCAAAGCTGCTGCGGTAGTAGTAGTCGGCCCCCCGCAGCAGCAGCTCCTTGCGGGCGGGCACGGCGGCGGCGGCCAGCAGGGCCACCTGCTTGGTCTGGTTCTCGGCGATGGTGGTGGGGCGTTGCAGGGTGTACAGGTGGTATTCGAACAGCGATTCCTCGGCCATTTCCCGCTTGG
Source organism: Burkholderiaceae bacterium (assembly GCA_036276615.1). Classification (GTDB taxonomy): domain Bacteria; phylum Pseudomonadota; class Gammaproteobacteria; order Burkholderiales; family Burkholderiaceae_C; genus UBA2334. The sequence goes on along the minus strand of DASUON010000483.1, from coordinate 884 downwards.
CCATGGGCGCTGGGGCCGCCGCCGGGTACACCTGTGCCCGGGCCATGTTCTGCAGGGCCGGGGCCACCTGGTTCACGTCACCGGCCACCAGTTGCAGCTTGGCGTTGCGGTAGGTGGCGCCGCTGGTGTTGGTCAGCGTCACCCAGCCGGACAGGTCCAGCGCGGTGTCGGCGGCGTTCAGCTCCACCACGTAGTCGGCCTTCCAGGCCAGGCCGCTGGTCAGGTAGCTCAGCTCCACGTCTTGCTGGGCGCCGCCGCTGTTGTCCAGCGACATGACCAGCGTGGGCCGGTCGCGCAGGTTGGCGGGCACGTCGCTGTAGACGATGCGGCCATTGGGCGTGCCGGTTTCAATGCGCTGGCCCACCTGCAGCACGATGCCGTTGTTGGCCGCCAGCACCTGCGCCTGCTCGGTGGTTTCAGCCCCGGTGGTGGGGTGGGTGCGCACCAGCTGGACCGTGCGGCCCACGTACTTTTCCAGCAGCTTTTGCGGGGTGAGCAGGTCGAAGTCGAAGTTCTGCTCCTGCACGTACAGGCTGCCCGGCGCACTCAGGCTGCGCAGCAGGGCGGTTTCGGGCCGCATGCGGGCGCTCACGTCACGAAAGGCCAGGGCCTGCGGGCCGGTCTTGAGTTGCAGCTTGCGCTGGTCTTTCACCAGCGCCAGGTTCTCGTTGTAGATGGTGACGGCCACCTGCGTCTGGTCGGCCAGGGTGCTGCGCTGTTCGTCGGTCTGGGCCAGCGCGTTGGCCCCCATCAGCAGGGTGGACAGGGCCGACAGGGCCAGGAGGGGGGACCGGGTGCGTTTCATCGGAGGTTTCCTCTCGCGGTGGGGGAGCGGGCTGTGGGGCGCTCGGACATCAGCGCTGGGATTCTGGCCCGTTTTCCCC
>DASUON010000482.1:0-26578 GCA_036276615.1 Burkholderiaceae bacterium | reverse complement strand
AATGGACCAGGTGACCCAGCAAAACGCGGCGCTGGTGGAAGAAATGGCGGCAGCGGCCTCGTCACTCAACACCCAGGCGCAAGACCTGGTGCAAACCGTGGCCGTGTTCAAACTCTCGGCCCAAGACGGCCAGCGGGCCAGTGCACCCCGCGCAGCGGCGGCAGCACACACCACGCCCGCGGCGGCTCAGCGCAAAGCCCCTGCGACCCGTTCCCTGGCGGCCCCGGTGAAAACGGCGGCCAAACAACTGCCAGCGGCCAAGGCCAGCGCCAAACCGGCGGCGGTCAAGTCGGCGGCCTCCAAGCCCGCGGCCAAGCTGCCCGGCGCGACGGCAGCGGTCACCTCCACCAGCACGGCCATCGCGCCCAAGGCCAAGGGTGGGGATGACGACTGGGAAACGTTCTGAGCGGACGCCACCTGAAAGGCTGTCCGCCTTTCCCCCAGGCCCGACGGCACCCTGTGCCGGTCGGGCCTTTTTATTGGGTGTTTCAGTGATTGAATTTGTATGAAAAAATGGCCTCTAGCGCTTTATATAAAAGCGCAAGCAGCTATAAAAACAATAGTATTGATGCGCTTCAGCCCGTGTTGCGCAACCCCGCCGCAATGCCGTTGATGCTGATGTGGATGCCGCGTTTCACCCGGTCGTCCACCGCCTCGCCGCGCTGCGTGGCGGCGCGGTGGCGGCGCACCAGCTCCACTTGCAGGTGGTGCAGGGGGTCGATGTAGGGAAAGCGGTGGCGCATGGAACGCTCCAGCGCGCGGTTGTCCACCAGCCGCTGGGCCTTGCCGGTGATGAGGTTGAGGGCGTCCACCGTCAGGTGCCATTCGGCCTCGATGGCGGCAAACACCTTTTTGCGCAGGCGGGTGTCGGTCACCAGCTCGGCATAACGGCGGGCCAGGGCCAGGTCGCTCTTGGCCAGCACCATGTCCATGTTGGACAGCAAGGTGCTGAAGAACGGCCACTGCGCATGCATTTGTTGTAGCAACTTCTTCTGCTGCGACAAGCGGCGGGGGCCATTTTGGTTGAGGAACGCGTGCACGGCAGAGCCAAAGCCGAACCAGCCCGGGAGCGTCAGGCGGCACTGGCCCCAGCTGAAGCCCCAGGGAATGGCGCGCAGGTCTTCGATGCGTTGGGTGGCCTTGCGCGAGGCGGGGCGGGAGCCGATGTTGAGCTCGGCGATTTCGCGCAGCGGCGTGGCGTTGAAGAAGTAGTCGGCAAAGCCGGGCGTCTCGTACACCAGGGCGCGGTAGGCGGCCATGCTGGCCTCCGACAGCGCCTGGGCCGCCTGCAGGAACTCGGGGGCGGCGGGCTGGGTGGGTTGCAGCAGCGTGGCTTCCAGCGTGGCGGCCACCAGGGTTTCGAGGTTGCGGCGGCCGATGTCGGGGTTGGCGTATTTGGACCCGATGACTTCACCCTGTTCGGTCAGGCGGATCTGACCGCGCACCGTGCCCGGGGGTTGCGCCAGGATGGCCTGGTAGCTGGGGCCGCCGCCGCGCCCCACCGTGCCGCCGCGACCGTGGAACATGCGCAATTCAATGTTGTGGCTGTTGGCGAGCTGTTCGAACAGGTCCACCAGCGCCAGTTCGGCCTTGTACAGCGACCAGTTGCTGGTGAAGATGCCGCCGTCCTTGTTGCTGTCGGAGTAGCCCAGCATCACGTCCTGTTCGCCGTATTGGCCTGGGCCGCCGCGTTGGACCATGTCGGCCACGCCAGGCAGGGCGTAGTACTCGCGCATGATGGTGGCGGATTGCTGCAGGTCTTCGATGGTTTCGAACAGCGGCACCACGATCAGGTCACAGACCGCCGGGCTGGCGCCGGGCTGCTGCGCGCCAGCGGTGAGCGTGGGGGCGTCATTCAGCAGGCCGCGCATCAGGCCCACTTCCTTTTGCAGCAGCAGCACCTCCAGCAGGTCGCTCACCGTTTCGGTGTGGCTGATGATGTAGTGGCGGATGGCGTTGGCCCCGTAGCGCTGGCGCATGCGCAGGGCGGTTTCAAAAATGCTCAGCTCGCTGCGAGTCCAGTCGCTGTAGCTGGCACCCATCACGCGCAGCGGGCGGGCGTCGTTGAGCAGGCGCAGCAGCAGTTCTCGTTTTGCGGTTTCGTCCAGCGCGGTGTAGTCGGGGCAGATGCGGGCGGTGGCCAGCAGCTCGGCCAGCACGGTTTCGTGCTGGTCGGAGCTTTGGCGCAGGTCCACCGTGGCCAGGTGAAAGCCAAACACCTCCACCGCACGGATCAGCGGTGCCAGGCGCTGGCGCACCAGGGCCTGGCCGTGGTGGGCATTCAGGCTGGCTTCGAGGGTGCGCAGGTCGGCCAGCAGCTCGTCGGCTTGGGCATAGGGGTTTTGCGGGGCCACGGCATGGCGGGCGGCGGTGGTGCCGGTCAGCTCGGTGAGGGTGGCGGCCAGCCGGGCGTACATGCCGGTCAGGGCCCGGCGGTAGGGCTCGTCCATGCGGTGGGCGTTGGTGTCGGGCGAGCGTTGCGCCAGGGCGCGCATCTCGGGGGTGACACCGGTCAACATCTCGGACATGGACAGTTCGCTGCCCAACCAGTGGATTTCGGTCAGCAGGTGGCGCAGCACCACTTCGGACTGGCGGCGCAGCGCGTATTCCAGCGTGGGCGCGGTCACGAAGGGGTTGCCGTCGCGGTCACCGCCAATCCACTGCCCCATGCGCAGGAACGGGGGCACCTGGGCGGACGCCTGGGGCAGCTCCAGCAGGTCTTCCAGGTCGCGGTACAGGCGTGGAATCTGGGTGAGGAAGGTGGCTTCGTAGTAGGTCAGCGAGTTTTCGATTTCGTCGGCCACGGTCAGCTTGGTGAAACGCAGCAGCCGGGTCTGCCACAGCTGGGTGACGCGGGCGCGAATTTGGGCCTCGTTGTCGGCCAGTTCGCGGGGCAGCAGGTGCTCGCGGGCGGCCAGCAACTGGGCAATGGCCCGCTCGGCGTCCAGGATGGCCTTGCGCTGCACCTCGGTGGGGTGGGCCGTGAGCACCGGGGACACATGGGCGTGCGCCAGCGTGCGGGCCACGGCCTGGCGGGAGATGCCGGCCTTCTGGATGCGCTGCAGCGCCATGTCCAGGCTGCCGGGTTGCACGTCGCCTTCGCGTTCGTGAATGGCCCGGCGGCGGATGTGGTGGCGGTCTTCCGCCAGGTTGGCCAGGTGGCTGAAGTAGGTGAAAGCGCGGATCACGCTCACCGTCTGGTCGTCGCTCAGGCCCTTGAGCAGCTTCTTCAAGGTTTTGTCGGCGGCGGCATCGGCGTCGCGGCGAAAGGCCACCGACAGCTGGCGGATCTGTTCGATCAGGTCAAACGCGGCCTGGCCCTCCTGTTCCCGGATCACGTCGCCCAGCAAGCGGCCCAGCAGCCGGATGTCCTCGACCAAGGGGCGATCTTTGTCGTCTTTGCCGTGGCCGGAAGGGGCCAAGGCAGCCTGGGGCAAAACAGGCGCGGCGCGGCGCGGCGCGGGGCGTCGGGCAGGGGTGTTCATGGGGGGTGTCCGGAAGGGGGGAGGGGGTACGGGTCATGCTAGCATCCTGCACCCTCAAAACCCCCGTTTTTCGGGTTACCAAACGGGTACTTTTTGGGCACCTTTCAGCCTCCCGACAGCCTTCGTCAGGGTTGACGGGGGCGTCCCTCCGCTCCAGCCGTCCTCGCCATGTCCGCACCTGCGTCCGCCTCCCCTTTGAACCTGACCATCGCCACCCGCGAAAGCCGGTTGGCCTTGTGGCAGGCCGAACATGTGCAGGCGCTGCTGCAAGCCCAAGGCCACACCGTCACGCTGCTGGGCATGACCACCCGGGGCGACCAGATCCTGGATCGCACCCTCAGCAAGGTGGGGGGCAAGGGCCTGTTCGTGAAGGAACTGGAAACCGCGTTGGCCGAAGGACGGGCCGACCTGGCCGTGCATTCGCTCAAGGACGTGCCCATGGAGCTGCCCGAGGGCTTTTCCCTGGCCTGCGTGATGGAGCGCGAAGACCCGCGTGACGCCTGGGTGTCGCCCCACTGTGCGGGTTTGGCAGACCTGCCGGAAAACGCGGTGGTGGGCACCTCCAGCCTGCGCCGCCTGGTGCTGCTGCGCGAAGCCTTGCAGCGCCTGGATCGCAACGACGTGCACATCGAGCCCCTGCGCGGTAACCTCGACACCCGCCTGCGCAAGTTGGACGACGGGCAGTACCAGGCCATCGTGCTGGCGGCGGCGGGCCTCAAGCGGTTGGGGCTGGCCCATCGCATCCGGCAGGTGTTCGAACCCGAATCCATGCTGCCGGCTGCGGGGCAGGGGGCCTTGGGCATTGAAATCTGCAGCCACCGCGCCGACGTGGCCGCTGCGCTGGCCCCTCTGGCGCACCTGCCCACCTGGCTGTCGGTGGCGGCCGAGCGGGCCGTCAGCCGGGCCATGGGCGGCAGTTGTTCCATGCCGCTGGCGGCGTTTTCCCGCTGGCAAGCCGATGGCGCGCTGAAGCTGGAAGCCGCCTGGGGCGAAGAATTGGTCAGCGTCCCGCTGGTGCGCACCGAGGCGCAGCGTTCGGTGACCTCGTTGGACGAGGCCGAGGCGCTGGGACGCGAGGTGGCCAACGGTCTGGTGGCCGCGGGGGCCCGTCGCGCCGACCTGCCTTCGGTCTCCTGAGGATTGCTTGGCCCCTGTGCCCAACCCGTTGCGGAGTTGCCCGTGCCCCCTCCCGTGTTGAAACCACGCACACCGCTGCCGCCGGTGGTGGTCACCCGGCCCGCGGCCGAGGCGCGTGTCTGGGCGTCGGCCCTGGCACGGGCGGGCAGCGCCACCACCGAGTTGCCGCTGATCGAGTTTGGGCCGCCCAGTGACATGGCCGCCTTGAAGCACTGCCGAGAACATTGGACGGAGTACGCCGCTGTCATGTGGGTCAGCCCCCAGGCGATTGCCGCCTTTGACGTGGCAAGTCTTATGTCAAAAGGCAAGCTACCGCTTGATTGGCATGACTTTTCTGCTATAGAAATGAGTTGGGTGGACGGTGCCGATGCGCGTCCATTGAGGGATCTGGGGGAACCTCAGGGACCTCGTTGCTGGGTGCCAGGTCCGGGATCCGCCCGGGCGTTGCGGGTGGCGGGGGTGCCCAGCGTGGTCATCGACCAACCTCGGGCCGACGCCGAACAGTACGACTCCGAAGCCCTGTGGGCGGTGGTGAGCGAGCAGGTGCGGCCCGGTTTTCGTTTGCTGGTGGTGCGCGGCCAGTCGCCGTCGGCCTCTCCGGCATCGTCTTCGGTCGAGGGGCAAGGGCGCGACTGGTTGGCCGATCAGGTGCGAGCCAAGGGCGGTGTGGTCCATGCGTGTGCGGCTTACGCCCGTTCGTGTCCCCGGTGGGCGGTGGCCGATCACGTGCGGGCGAACGCCGCTTTGAACGCAGATGCCGTCTGGCTGTTCAGCAGTTCCGAAGCGGTGGCGCACTTGGCGCGGTTGAAACCGGGACAGGATTGGTCGGGAACCCGGGCGTTGGCCACCCACCCGCGCATTGCCCTGGCCTTGCAGACACTGGGTTTTGGCCAGGTGGTGCGCAGCCGTCCGTCGCTGGCAGAGGTGTCGAGCACACTGGCGGACATGGCCCCAACCTAAAATGGGTCGCAACCCATGACTGAATCGACCTCATCCCCTTCCGCTTCCACGGCTTCGGACGCTGCTGACGTTGCGACACCGGGAACTGCCGCGCCCACCCCTGGGGGGGAGTCGGTTGGCAAACCCGCGGTGCCGCCTACGGCGCCGCGTGCCCCAGCGCCTGCGTCTGGCGGGTGGTTCACCATGGTGCTGCTGGGGGTGGCTCTGGTGGCGTTGCTGCTCAGCGGCATGCTGTGGCAGCGTTTGGATCACATCCAGCAGGAGTTGGCCAAGCGCGCGGCGTCGGTGGCTGACGAGTCGGAGCAATCCCGGGAGACCGCCGAAGAAGCCAAGACCCTCACCCAAGAGTTGCAGGCACGGCTGACGGTGGCCGAAGTGAAGTTATCGGAGGTCAGCCTTCAGCGCACCCAATTGGAAGAGCTGATGCTCAGCGTGTCCCGCTCCCGCGATGACACCTTGGTGCTCGACATCGAATCGGGCATTCGCCTGGCCATCCAGCAGGCCGAACTGACCGGCAGTGCACAGCCGCTGGTGTCGGCCTTGCAGGCGGCCGACCGCCGCATCGCCAAGGCCGCCCAACCGCGGCTCAATCCGGTCCAGCGCGCCATGGCGCGGGACTTGGAGCGCATCAAGGCCTCGTCTGTGGCCGATTTGCCGCTGTTGGCGGCCCGGCTGGACGAGTTGGCCCGCTCGGTGGACGACTGGGTGCTGACCCAGGCGGCGCCCGTCTCCCGGACCAAGTCTGCGGTGCCCGCGGTGGCCAAGTCCACACCGGTGGTGTCGTCTGTTGCTCCTGTGTTGCCAGCACCGCGCCAGCCGCCAGATTCCACACCTGCGGAGGAGGCGGAGGATGCGGGTCCACCGTCAACGCCCGTGGCGGCGTCCAGCGGTGCCGCCGATGGAGCCGAGGCCTCGCCGCCCACGGCCGCCGCGACGCCTGCAGCGCCCAAACCCGCACCCGTGCACAAGGCCAACAAGAGTGGGCGCACAGCGCCAGTGGCTGCGGAGCCTGCTCCCAGTGCCATGAGCGAGGGCTGGGCGGGGTGGTCACTTCGGATTCGCAGCCTGTGGGACGATTGGATGCGGCAGGTGGCTCAGGCTGGGCGAGATCTGGTGAGGGTCAGCCGCATTGACGAGCCCGATGCCGTGCTGCTGGCCCCCGAACAAGCGGTGTTCATGCGCGAAAACCTCAAGCTGCGGTTGCTCAACATTCGCCTGAGCCTGCTGGCGCGACAGATTCCTGCGGCCCGGGCCGACATGCAGTTTGTCCGTGCAGCCTTGACCAAGTACTTTGACCCACAAGCCCCCATGAACAAGCAGGCCCTGCTGGTGCTCAACGAGGTGCTGCAGGCCTCTCGTACCTTGGACCTGCCTCGCCCCGATGACACCTTGTCGGCCCTGGCAACAGCGGCCGGTGGACGTTGACCATGAAGGCCGTGTTCTGGTTGGTGGGCCTGTTTGCCGCCGCGGTGGCCTTGGCGCTGTTGATGGGGCAGAACGGCGCCACGGTCACGCTGTTCTGGTTGCCGTACCGGGTGGACATGTCGTTCAATCTGGTTCTGGCCTCGGTGTTGTTGTTGTTTGGGCTGCTTCATTTGGCGTTGCGCTCGGCGTCTGCGTTGCGCAGCCTGCCCGAGCAGGCCCGCCGTTGGCGCGCGCTCCAGCGGGAGCGTGCCGTCCATGCCGCGTTGTTGGACGCACAGGTTCACCAGACGGCGGGGCGCTTTGTGCGGGCCAAAGGGGCTGCACAACATGCGGCGGAGTTGCTGGCGGCTGAGGCTGCCCAACCGCGCGATGGCAGCGTGGCTGGACGCACGCGGTTGGCCATGGCGCACTTGATGGCGGCGGAGGCGGCGCATTCGCTGCAAGATGCCGATGCCCAAGGGCGACATCTGGAACAGGCCCTCGTGGCCGCCGATCACCCAGACCTCGTCACCGTGCGCGAGGCGGTGTCCCTGAGGGCTTTGCGTTGGGCGGTGGATGACCGCCGCTTGCCCGCGGCTCAGCGGCTGCTGTCGCAGTTGCCCCAGGGTGCTGCACGGCGCACGTTGACCCTGCGGCTCAAACTCAAGCTGGCTCAACTCAACAGCGACCACACCCAGGCGTTTGACACGGCACGCCTGTTGGCCAAGCACAAGGCTTTTTCGGAGGCGGTGTCCGAGAGTCTGATGCGTCGATTGCGCGTGGCTTTGTTCGCCGATTGCCACGACGTGGCCCAGCTGCTGGGGGTGTGGCGTTCCATGGACGCCACTGAACGCCGGGATGCCGCGGTGGTGCTGGCGGCCATGGCCCGTTTGTTGGCGGTGTGGTCTGAAGAAATGGACCACGACTTGGGTCGCACGTTGTTGCGTGACTGGTCTGAGCCTGTGTTGGCCGGGTATTCCTCCATGGGAGACGATTTGCGCCACCAGTTTGTGCGGGTCATGCAAGGGGTGGTTCCGCACATGGATGACCGCTGGCTGGCCCGCATCGAGTCCATGCAACTGGAGCAACCTGCAGACCCCTGCCTCTTGTTTGTGGCCGCTGAAACCTACCACCACCGACAGCTGTGGGGCAAGGCCGCCGCGGCTTTTCAACAGGCTGCACGTTTGTTGAGTGACGTCGGCACCCAATCTCTGGCCTGGGTGCGACTGGCGCAGTTGGCCGAGCAGCGTGGGGATGAGCCCGCTGCCAAGGCCGCATGGCGACAGGCGGCCTTGGCCCGTGTGGCCTCAGGGTCTGCTTGAGTTCAAGCCTGATCCAAGCGCCCAGATCCGTCCAACAAAAAGCCCCGGCAGGTTCCAGAACCTGCCGGGGCTTTTTGGTTTGAGATCAGCTGGCCATCCAGCCCCACGGTGACTTGGGGCTGGGCGGGTGTGCCTCAAGACTGGGTCGGTGCGTCAAACGGCAGGACCATGGCACTCAGGTCTTTGCGGGTTTCCACCAGCACCAACGGGCCTTCATCGATCTGCACCAGCGGCTGACGCTCCCGAGGGACGTGGACCGGTCGCGGCGTGGCCGCAATCAGCGCCTGAACCTGGGCCACTTTGGATGAATCGGACTCGACCCAAACCAAACCGGCCGATTGCGCCGTGGCTACCAAGGTCTGCACCGGCAGCTCGTAGGCTTGAACCTTGGGCATGGTTCGCTGCGCCACTTCGGGCGGCTGGGCGACCGTGGTCGGTGCGACATCCAAGACCGAAGTGGCCACGGGCGAGGTCACCTGGACTGTGTCAGTGGACTCAGGGGCAATGCTTGCGCCATCTTCCGTGCGTGCGGAGGTTCGCTCACGGCGTTCACGGCCATAACGATCCCGGGAACGCTTTTCCCGCGGGGGACGAGCACCTGCTTCGGTGGCGTCCTGGGCTGCTGCGGCGTCAACCGGTGCGGCTTCGGTGCCATCGGCTGCCGGGGCAGTTTCGGGTGCCGAGAAATAGCTGTAGGTTGCTGCTTCCCGGTTGGGTGCGATGACCGTGGTGTCCTCGGTTTCCGAAGCCTGCGTCCGCGTTTCGGGGGTGGCTTCAACCGATGGCATGTTTTCAGGGCCGGTGGCATCGCTTGGACGTCGTTCACGGCGTCCACCCCGGTCGCGACGACCTTCTCCACGCCCCTCAGCACGCTCCCCTCGGGGTGGGCGGTTGCCCGATGCATTGGCATCAGGCGCAGTGGATGCTTCGTCCCCCAACATCGCCGGGGACGGAGACGTCACGGGTGACAGGTTGTCAATGTCGCGGTCACGAGGGGTGCGTTCGCCACGTCCACCCCGACCATTGCCGCGACCTTCGGTGTTGCGCTGTTCGGCGTTGCCGCTTCGCTCGCCACGCTCACGTGGAGGACGTGTGTCGGTGGCAGTTTTGCCGTCAACCCGTGCTTCGGAGCGGTGATCTCCTGCGCGGTTTTCTCGGTTCTCTCCACGTCCTTCGCCTCGGCGGCCCTGGCGAGGGCCTCGATCGCGCCCGCCACGACCCTCTCCTCGGCCTGCGCCTTCACGGGCCGTGCTGTCCGTCTTGGCTTCTGCCTCGCGGGTGGCTGGGGCGGGTTCAATGGCGCTCGGCACGGCTGGTGCATCACCGCCCAGGAGCTTCTTCAGCCAACCAAAGAAACCACCCGAAGCAGCGGGGGCGGGCGACGCCGCCACCGGAACAGGGGCAGACACGGGTGGAAGTGCTGCAACCTCGGGTTTCGGCGCTGCCACGGGGGCGGGCTGATCGGGCAGGACGCCTTTGATCACAGGTTCTTGCTTGTTGCTGCGCTCCTGGCTGCGGCGGGTGAAGGTGGTGGCTTCTTCCACTTCGTCGGCCAGTTTGTAGCTGGCATCCAGCGAATCCAGGCGAGGGTCGTCGTGCTTGAGGCGCTCCAGCTTGTAGTTGGGGGTGTCCAGCGACTTGTTGGGCACCAGCAGCACGCTGATGCGCTGCTTGAGTTCGATCTTGGTGATCTCGGTGCGCTTTTCGTTCAGCAGGAAGCTGGCCACTTCCACCGGGACTTGCACCAGCACGGCGGCGGTGTTGTCCTTGAGGGACTCCTCTTGGATGATGCGCAGAATCTGGAGTGCAGAGCTTTCGGTGTCACGGATGTGGCCAGAGCCACCGCAGCGCGGGCAGGGGATGGAAGCGCCTTCATTCAACGCCGGACGCAGGCGCTGGCGGCTCATTTCCAGCAGTCCGAACTTGCTGATGGCACCGAACTGCACACGGGCACGGTCCTGGCGCAGGGCGTCGCGCAGGCGGTTTTCCACCTCACGGCGGTTCTTGGCCTCTTCCATGTCGATGAAGTCGATCACGATCAGGCCGCCCAGGTCGCGCAGGCGGGCCTGGCGGGCGACTTCGTCGGCGGCTTCGAGGTTGGTGCGCAGCGCGGTTTCCTCGATGTCACCCCCCTTGATGGATCGGGCCGAGTTGACGTCCACGGCCACCAGGGCTTCAGTGTGGTCGATGACGATGGCGCCGCCGCTGGGCAGTTGCACGGTGCGGCTGTAAGCGCTTTCGATCTGGTGTTCGATCTGGAAGCGGCTGAACAGCGGTGCGTCGTCGCGGTAGCGCTTCACGCGGTGCCCATGTTCGGGCATCACGTGGTTCATGAACTGGTGGGCTTGTTCAAAGATGTCATCGGTGTCGATGAGGATCTCACCGATGTCACTGTTGAAGTAATCGCGGATGGCGCGGATGACCAGGCTGGACTCCTGGTAAATCAGGAACGCGCCTTTGCCGCCTTTGGTGGCACCGTCGATGGCGGTCCAGAGCTTGAGCAGGTAGTTCAGGTCCCATTGCAGTTCGGCGGCATCGCGGCCGATGCCGGCGGTGCGGGCGATGATGCTCATGCCGTTGGGGTACTCCAACTGGTCCAGCGCGGCTTTGAGCTCTGCGCGGTCTTCGCCTTCGATGCGACGGCTCACACCGCCGCCGCGGGGGTTATTGGGCATCAGCACCACATAACGGCCCGCCAGGCTGACGAAGGTGGTCAGGGCTGCGCCCTTGTTGCCACGCTCTTCCTTTTCAACCTGAACCAGCAGTTCCTGACCTTCTTTGATGACGTCTTGGATGCGGGCTTGGCTGACGGGCACACCCGCAGCAAAGTACTGGCGCGAAATCTCTTTGAAAGGCAGGAAGCCGTGCCGGTCTTCACCATAGTCAACAAAACAGGCTTCCAGGCTGGGTTCAACCCGGGTCACCACGGCTTTATAGATGTTGCCTTTGCGCTGTTCGCGCCCTTCGATTTCGATTTCGTAGTCAAGCAGCTTTTGTCCGTTGACGATGGCCAGGCGGCGTTCTTCGGCCTGCGTGGCATTGATCAGCATGCGTTTCATGTGTGCGTCCTTTGCGTAAGCACGGGTGGTCACAACGCCTTCCGGATGGCCGGAGGCGACGATGAGCCAAGGAACGCCAGCGTGATGAACGGGGAGGAATTGCCGGAGAGCGATCAGGCAGATTTGGGTTTGCTCCCCACGGCGTGATGAGTCGCTGCGGTTGGGGAAGAAACGCTGCCTGGGCGTGGGCGCGTGGAGAGTTGTGAACAAGGCAAATTGCCATAACCATGTGTCACCATGGGTTCACTGTCTCCCCATTCAGCATCAATGTCTGAATGGTTGGGGTATTCCGTAATCTTGATTCAACAACGAACTGGGCATTCCAACCGCTGCCTGGGACGTGTCTACCAGTTCAGGGGATGAACGGGCAGGGTTCGTGGGGAGGCTGCGGGTGGCTGGGTTGCTGCCACGTCCGTTGGCTGGCCTTACACTTGAACAGACCAGCGCGTTCAGCACAGACGACGTGAAAGCGCTCCGATTATAGGTACAGCGTGGGCGGTTTCAGCCGTCTGGCGGCATTGCGAACCGACACAGCGTGAACGATCAATCAGTCCGTTGGATCACTGTTGACCCTGATTCCGATGGGCAGCGGGTGGACAACTTTTTATTCCGCCTGCTCAAAGGCGTTCCCAAAACCCATGTCTACCGGGTCATTCGCTCGGGCGAGGTGCGGCGTAACAAAGGACGAGTCAGTGCCGACACCCGTTTGCAGGCAGGCGATGTGTTGCGGCTTCCTCCTGTGCGTCAGGCCGAGCGGTCTTCCGAGTCCTCGGCGGATCGCGTTCCGGCCCGCGAGTTTCCCGTCTTGTGTGAGGACGATTGGTTGTTGGCGGTGGACAAGCCCGCAGGCACGGCCGTGCATGGTGGGAGCGGGGTGAGTTGGGGTGTCATTGAACAACTGAGGCAGGCGCGTCCCCAGGCGCAATGCTTGGAGCTTGTGCATCGTTTGGATCGAGACACCAGCGGCATACTGCTGGTGGCCAAGAAAAGAAGTGCGTTGCGTGCTTTGCAAGATCAATTTCGAGAGCGGGAAACACAGAAAACCTATTTGGCGTTGGTCAAGGGTGTCTGGCCTGCCAAGTGCAAGGTGATTGATCTGAGTTTGCAGAAATACCTTCTGCCCGATGGAGAGCGTCGAGTTCGGGTGGTGCCTGCTGACCATCCGGATGCCATGCGCAGCATCTCGTTGGTGTCCGTGATTGGGGTTGGCGTGTTGGGTGAAGCCAAGGAGCCCGTGTCGTTGTTGGCGGTCACGATCAAGACCGGGCGAACCCATCAGATCCGGGTTCATCTTTCTTCTTCGGGCCATGCGATTGCGGGTGATGACAAATACGGGGACTATGAGTGGAACAAAAGCCTCACCAAAATGGGGCATAAGCGCATGTTCTTGCATGCTTGGCGCTTGGGGTTTGAACATCCTCATTTGAAAACACCTGTGCAACTGGCTTCTGGCTTGCCGCAGGAGCTCAGGCTGATGCTGAAGGGGTTTTCGACGGATGTTTTGGTCAAGACGGAAATCTGAATGCGGATGTATTGATTTATTGAATTAAAATGCCAATCCGGAGTGGTGCAGGCTTTGTGGCAAGTGGCCTGCCCTATCATCCAGTTCTCAACATCAAAGCAGGATACCGAATGAGCACTTACGTCGAACTGAAGGCACAAGCAGAAGCGTTGCTGGCCCAAGCTGAACAAGTCCGGAAGCAGGAAATCGCTTCTGTTGTCCAGGAGATCAAGGCCAAAATGAAAGAGTATGGCTTGACCGTGGCTGATTTGGGCGGGGCTTCCTCTTCGGGGAAAAAGCCTGCCAAGTCCACGTCAACCGCTGCGGCGAAATACCGTGGGCCCAATGGTGAGCTGTGGGCTGGTGGACTGGGTCGAAAACCCGAGTGGGTGCGCAAGCTGCTGTCCGAGGGTAAGAGTTTGGATGATTATTTGATCTGAGTGTCTCGGCTGCTTTTGACACCTGTTTCGCAGGTGGTGTGAAAACCTGGCTTTGCCAGGTTTTTTTATGGGCGGGCTGGTCGTGGTGGCAAGGAGCTATCGTGGACAATCCCTCTCTTTGAATTGCCGTTGATGTCCATGTCTGTTCAGCGTCCTTCCCGATTTGATCTCATCGCCTTTGATTGGGATGGGACATTGTTTGACTCCACTGCGTTGATCGTGCGTTGTATTCAGGCCGCTGTTGCGGACGTGGGTGAAACACCGCCCAGTGTGGAAGCCGCCTCGTTTGTGATCGGCATGGGGCTGCAACAGGCTCTGGCGCATGCAGCCCCCAATGTGCCTCCATCCAAGTGGGCTCAGATGAGTGAACGTTACCGCCACCACTACTTTCGGTTCCAGCATGAGGTGGTGCTTTTTGAGGGGGTGACTTCCATGTTGGCTGATCTCAAGGCTCGCCATCACTGGCTGGCGGTGGCCACAGGCAAGAGTCGTCGTGGGCTGGACGAGGCTCTGAAGGTCGTGTCAATGTGCGATTTGTTCGATGCGTCAAGAACGGCGGAAGAAACAGCGGGTAAGCCCCATCCCATGATGCTGGAGCAACTCATGGCTGAGTTTGGCGTGGAACCCGATCGAACGCTGATGGTGGGGGACACGACCCACGATCTGCAGATGGCGGTCAATGCGGGTTGTCCTGCTGTGGGTGTGAGTTACGGTGCCCACGATCCACAGTCCTTTGACGGATTGGCGCCCCTGTTTGTTGCGCATTCGGTCCCTCAGCTTCACCGGTGGTTGCTGGAGAATGCGTGATGGTGGATGAGGTGGGGGCGTGTCCATTGACCGGGGATGTTTGGCACCCTTTGTGCAACCTGCAAAGCCTGCAGGAGCGGGGCTCGGCGGTTGCATTCGACGTCATGTATGCCGGTCAGACTTGTCGCGCATTTGCAATCTTGTACAACGACAAGCCGCATGCCTACCTGAACCGTTGCACGCATGTGCCCATGGAGCTGGATTGGCAGCCCAACCAAGTTTTTGATATTTCTGGCCGCTGGCTGTTGTGTGCGACCCACGGCGCACACTACCGACCGGATACTGGGGCCTGCGCTGGGGGGCCTTGTCGTGGGGGATTGGTCAAAATACCGTTGGATGTTCGGGATGGCGTGGTCTGGTGGCGAGCTGATCGCCTCCTGCAACCTGTTTTGAATCCTCCATGAAACATTTGCCCGAGCGGCACCATGCCGGATTAGGCCAAGGACTTTGAGTGATGACTGATGACAAAACGGACGCTCTCCAAACCAAGGTTTGGGAGCGGGACATGCTGGAAAAACTTGCTTTTGCCATGCTCGCAGAGCAAAAGGCAGTGCGTCGCTGGAAAACACTCTGGCGGACTGTTTGGGCGGTATTGATTGCTGTGGCAATCTGGGCCGGCTGGAGCAAGACGCCTTCGGCCAGTGCGCCTTCCACGCCACATACTGCGGTGATTGAGCTGAGGGGGGAGATAGGGGCGGAAGGAGAAGTCAATGCGTTGTCGACGATTGACTCTCTTCGCTCCGCTTTTGATGATTCAGGTGCGCAAGCGGTGGTCCTGGTCATCAATTCTCCCGGGGGAAGTCCAGTGCAGGCGGGTTTGATCAATGATGAGATTGTTCGCCTGAAGGCATTGCACAAAAAACCTGTTTATGCGGTTGTGGAAGACAGTTGTGCGTCTGCTGCTTACTACATTGCGGTGGCAGCGGACGAAATCTATGTCGACAAAGCCAGCATCGTCGGCAGCATTGGTGTGCTGATGGACGGTTTCGGCTTCACGGGCTTGATGGACAAATTGGGGGTGGAGAGACGCTTGCTGACGGCGGGTGTGAACAAAGGTTTTTTGGATCCGTTCAGTCCGCAGTCTGAGTCCCAGAGGGCCCATGCAGTGGCCATGCTCAATGAGATTCACCAGCAGTTCATTTCGGTTGTCAAAGCGGGGCGTGGAGATCGCCTGAAAGAAACGCCGGACATGTTCAGTGGCTTGTTCTGGAGTGGCTCCCAGTCGGTTCAGATGGGTTTGGCGGATGGTTTGGGCTCCGTGGATTTTGTGGCCCGCGAGATTGTCAAAGCCGAGGACATCGTTGACTACACCCAGAAGGAAAACGTGGCAGAAAAAATTGCCAAGCGTTTCGGTGCTGCGATGGGTTATGGTGCACTGAAGGCGTTGATGATGAGCGGCTTGAACGTGAAGTGATTTTCGGTTTTTGCCTATTTTTCAATTTGATGCGAAGTGGTTTGTCATGTCCAAGTCTTTGATTCCAAAAATCACCAAGGCGGTGTTTCCTGTCGGAGGTATGGGGACGCGGTTCTTGCCGGCAACCAAGGCCATCCCCAAGGAGATGTTGCCTGTGGTGGACAAGCCGCTCATTCAGTACGCAGTGGAAGAAGCGTACGAGGCGGGGATTCGACAAATGATTTTTGTCACCGGACGGCACAAACGGTCCATCGAAGATCACTTCGACACGGCTTATGAGTTGGAGTCAGAGTTGGAGTCGGCGCACAAAGATGCGCTTTTGAGCGTTGTCAGGTCCATCAAACCTGATGACATGGATTGCATTTTCGTTCGACAGCCTCGGGCCTTGGGCTTGGGGCATGCAGTGCTGTGTGCGGAAAACTTGGTGGGTGACGAGCCGTTTGCTGTGTTGCTCGCCGATGATTTGATGGTGGGGTCTACGCCCATCCTCAAGCAGATGATTCAGGGGTTTTCTACCGCTCCTGGTACGGTGCTTGCAGTCCAGGAGGTGCCCCGTGAGCACACCAAGCGGTATGGCATCGTCAGCACCCGGGGTGACCAGCGCGCTTATGCTGCGGTTCAGGCGATTGTCGAAAAACCTGCGCCAGAGGATGCCCCCTCGACGCTCGGTGTGGCTGGACGCTACATCCTGTCCCCGCGGATCTTTCAGAGCATCCGGAATCAGCCTCGAGGCGTCGGGGGGGAAATCCAGTTGACCGATGGCATTTCTGGATTGATCGACCGAGAGCCGGTGTACGCCATGCGTTACGAAGGTCGTCGCTATGACTGTGGTAGCAAAGAAGGGTTTCTGGAAGCCACCATCGATTTGGCGCTGGCCAACCCCGAGTTGGCAGGCAGCGTGACCGCGCACATGCGGCAGGTGCTTTCGGAACTCTGACGTCGATTCAATGGGGGTGATGCCGTGTTGGGGTCAGATTCCAATTGCAAACACGGCGGGATAAGCCCACGTTGTTTTGGGAGGATGCTGGCGCCAATGGGACACGGGGGCGCTGTGGTGGGTTTGATGAGTGCTTTCCGGAGGGATGGCCAAGGTCAGGCCCATTGACACCGCCAAGTGCGTGGTGGGGCGCAACACACTCACCAACGATGTGAGCAAAGCTTCATTGCGAAAGGGTGTTTCAATGAACACTTGCGTCTGTCCGGTTTGGATGGCCTTGTTCTCCAGTTCGCGGATGCGTTGAGCGCGTTCCGTGGGTGATTGTGGGAGGTAGCCCACAAAGCAGAAGTTCTGCCCGTTCAACCCACTGGCCGCCAGTGCCATGATCAGCGACGTTGGACCCACCAGCACTTCAACGCGTATGCTCAGTTGATGGGCCATGCGCACCACCAGGGCACCTGGATCGGCCACGGCGGGCATGCCGGCCTCGCTGACCAAGCCGATGTTGCTTCCTGTCAATGCAGGGGCGAGGAGTTGCCGAAGGTCGTCGGGATTGACCGGTCTTGAGCCAAAGTCTCCCTTCTTGTGCATCGCTCGGGGGAGTTCTCGTATGTCGAGGTCTTGAATCGGACAAACCAGGGGGATTGCTCGGTCTGTCCGTTTCAAAAAGGCGCGTGTTGACTTTGCGTTCTCAGTGATCCAGTGGCGCAGTTGCGACGTGATGTGCAGCGTGCCCTTTGGCAACACATCTTCGATGGACGCCCACACGGTGGCGTCACAACCGAAGTCCAGCGGTGTTGGAACGAGGTACAGCGTTCCTTTGTGGTCGGTGCTCATCTCGGGGTCGGCATCAGGGGGTTGATCCCGAGCATTCGAAGCAGTCGGGCGGTTCGGATCAATGGCAAGCCAACCAATGCAGTGGGGTCGTCACTGCGGATGTTGTCGAGCAAGGCAATCCCGAGTCCTTCGCTTTTGGCACTGCCTGCGCAGTCGTAAGGTTGCTCGGTCTCGAGGTAGTGTTCGATCTCATCGGTTGAGAGTGTTCGAAACTGAACTTCCACGGTGGCAAGTTCTTCATGAAGGCTGTTGGTGGACGCGTGCGCAACGGCCATGGCGGTGTGAAAAAGCACGGTTTGCCCGCTCATGGTTTGGAGTTGTTTCACGGCGCGGTCGTGTCGGCCGGGCTTGCCCAGTGCTTGTCCATGGAGATCGGCCACTTGGTCACTTCCGATCACCACGGCATCTGGATGTTGCGCGGAAACGGCCAGGGCCTTGGCCCTGGCCAGACGAATGGCCAGATGGCGAGGGTGTTCTTCAGTTTGTGGGGTTTCATCCACATGAGGGGGATAAACGGTGAAGTGCAGGCCCAGGCGGCTGAGAAGTTCGTGCCGGTAACGTGACGTTGAGGCAAGGATCAGCTGGGGCTGATGGGGGGGCGAGGGAGTCATGTGGCGATTCTCTTACACTGCTTCCATGAGTTTGACCACGTTGCCTGCGCACTTCAGTGTTTCTGCTTTTGCCTCTGGGGCTCAGACCTTGTCCGGGGTGTGGCCGCGCGACGCCATAGCGGGGCGGCCTGTGCCCTTTGAACGATTGGGGGCCGAAGCCTGTGAGGATGGCGGAGTGTCCGAGGTTTGTTGGCTCATCCGCGGTGAATTGCGTCAAGGTCCGGGAGGTGTGCTGCAACCTTGGTTGCATCTGGAGGTATCGGCTCGGTTGCCATTGGTTTGCCAACGCTGTCTGGCTCCGGTTGTGACTCGGGTGACCAGTGAGCGGTCGTTTCGGTTTGTGGCTGATGAGGTCACTGCTGCTGCAGAGGACGATGCCAGCGAGGAAGATGTCCTGGTGCTTGATGTGCGCTTTGATTGGCCTCAGCTGGTCGAAGATGAGTTGATCATGTCACTCCCGCTGGTGCCCATGCACGATCAGTGCCCTCAACCTGTTCTTCGCCTGCACCCATCGGACTCACTTTCTGCTGTGGAAGAAGGGTCAGGAGACCGGGTTCGCCCCTTTGCCGGATTGCGCGAGAAAATGGGGCGTTCCGGTGACTGAACTTAGATTGCTATAATCGACAGTTCCGTGCAGCACTGCGGTCAAAGTATCGAGTCGGTTGCACTGTTGTCCAACCCATTGACCAGGAGCCGACCATGGCCGTCCAGCAAAACAAAAAATCTCCCTCCAAGCGCGGCATGCACCGTTCGCACAACGCTCTGGGCGTGCCCGGCATTGCTGTGGAACCTACCACGGGTGAAACCCATCTGCGTCACCACATCAGCCCCACGGGCTTCTACCGTGGTCGCAAAGTGCTGAAGACCAAGAACGAGGCCTGATTTTCAGGTTTTGCGTGAAGGCCCGCATGGCTCATGCGGGCCTTTGTTTTGTGCGGTGTGCCGTTGCACAGCGCTCTTGGGTAGTACATGATCACCATTGCAGTGGACTGCATGGGGGGCGATCACGGTCCGTCCGTGACTTTGCCTGCCTGTGAATCTTTTTTGTCCTCACACCCGGATGTCCGACTTTTGCTGGTGGGCAAACCGGATGTCATCGCCCAATACGCTGGTTTGAAGTTGTCTGATCGCTGCCAGGTGGTTCCTGCCACTGAAGTGGTGGAAATGGACGATCCGGTCGAGACGGCTTTGCGTCGGAAAAAAGACTCGTCGATGCGAGTGACGGTGACGCAGGTCAAAGAGGGGCTCGCCGACGCCGCGGTGTCTGCGGGCAACACGGGCGCACTGATGGCGATTGCCCGTTATGTCCTCAAAACGCTGGACGGGATTGATCGCCCTGCGATTGCCTCCGAGTTACCCAACCGAAAGGGCGGAGGAACCACCGTGCTGGATCTGGGTGCCAATGTGGATTGCTCTGCCCAGCACTTGTTGCAGTTCGCCGTGATGGGGTCTGCGCTGGTGGCGGCGGTGTATGGGCGCGAGCAGCCTTCCGTCGGGTTGCTCAACATCGGCGAAGAAGTCATCAAAGGCAGCGAGGTCATCAAGCAGACGGCTGAGTTGCTGCGCACGGCTGGCTCCAACGGAGATCTGAACTTCTTTGGCAACGTCGAGGGCAACGACATCTTCAAGGGCACCGTGGACATCGTGGTCTGCGACGGCTTTGTGGGCAACGTGGCGTTGAAGGCCAGCGAGGGCTTGGCCAGCATGATGGGTGGCTTGCTGAAAGAGGAGTTTTCTGCCAGTCCGCTGCGCAAGCTGGCGGCCCTGTGTGCCTATCCCGTGCTGAAAGCGTTCATGAAACGCGTGGACCATCGCCGCTACAACGGGGCGGCGTTGCTGGGCTTGCGAGGCTTGGTGTTCAAGAGCCACGGATCGGCTGATGCGTTTGCTTTCGGGCGTGCATTGGAGCGGGCGTATGATGCGGCCCGCAATGGCCTGCTGCAGCGCGTGCAGTCACGCATTGCGCATGCCGCGCCTCTGATGGGGCTGACAGCGGCCACTTCTGGCAACTCTTCCGCCCTCTGACATTTCCGATGGCCCTTTATTCCCGCATCTCCGGTACCGGCAGCGCCTTGCCTGCCCGTCGTCTGACCAACCAGGACCTGGTGGACCAACTCGCTGCACGCGGCTTGGAAAGCAGTGACGACTGGATTGTTGAGCGCACAGGCATCCGTGCCCGACATTTTGTGGACGACAGCGTCAATGCCAGCGATCTGGCGTTGCGTGCGTGCGAGGCGGCGCTTGCTGCATCTGGCACGCCGTTGAGCGAAATCGACCTGATCGTGGTCGCCACGTCCACGCCCGACATGGTGTTTCCTTCAACGGCCGCCATCTTGCAGCGCAAGCTGACCGAAGCTGCGCTGGCGCGCGGTGAGGCGGGTTGCGCCGGTGGTGCGGCTTTTGACGTGCAGGCGGTGTGCAGCGGCTTCATCTATGCCCTGACCTTGGCCGATGCCATGATCCGCACGGGATCGGCTCGCAAAGCCTTGGTGGTGGGGGCTGAAGTGTTCTCGCGCATCCTGGATTTCAACGACCGCACCACGTGCGTGCTGTTTGGCGATGGTGCTGGCGCCGTGGTGTTGGAAGCTTGCGAACACGATGGTTCTGGCGCAGGCGTTTTGGCCACCGACATCCATGCCGATGGCAAACACACGTCCATTCTCTGTGTGCCCGGTACCGTCAGCGGGGGGCAGGTGCTGGGGGATCCGACCATCAAGATGGACGGGCAGGCGGTGTTCAAGCTGGCCGTCGGCCTGCTCGAAGATGCTGCCCGCGCAGCCTTGGCCAAGGCGGGGTTGACCGATGCCGATGTGGACTGGTTGGTGCCTCATCAGGCCAACATCCGCATCATGCAAAGCACCGCGCGCAAGCTGAAACTGTCCATGGACAAGGTGGTGGTCACGGTGGACCAGCACGGCAACACCTCGGCCGCCTCCATTCCGTTGGCGTTGGACCACGCTGTGCGCTCCGGTCAGATCAAGCCCGGCCAGGTCATCCTGCTGGAAGGTGTGGGTGGTGGTTTCACCTGGGGTGCTGCTGTTATCAAAATGTAGAGCGCATACATAGCGTGAAATAAGCGATGGAGGCAAAAAATATGAGTAAATTTGCGTTTGTTTTTCCGGGGCAGGGCTCGCAATCCGTGGGCATGTTGGACGCCTGGGGCGACCACCCGGTGGTGCGCGACACCTTGGCCGAGGCGTCAGACGCCTTGGGTGAAGATGTTGGAGCCCTGATTCACAACGGTCCGAAAGAGGCCTTGGCCCTGACCACCAACACCCAGCCGGTGATGCTGGTGGCTGGCGTGGCGGCCTACCGCGTGTGGCGTGCCGAGGGCGGTGCGCTGCCTGCTGTCCTGGCGGGGCATTCCTTGGGTGAGTACGCCGCCCTGGTGGCTGCCGGTGCCCTCACTTTGGCCCAGGCCGCTCCCCTGGTGCGGTTCCGTGCCCAAGCCATGCAAGATGCCGTGCCCGTGGGGCAGGGGGCCATGGCCGCCATTCTGGGCCTGCCGTCAGATCAGGTGGTGGCTGGGTGCCGTGAAGCCCAGAGCACCTTGGGAGGGGGCGAAGTGGTGGAGGCCGTGAACTTCAATGACCCCTCTCAAACGGTGATTGCCGGCTCCAAGGCGGGGGTGGAAAAAGCCTGTGAGGTGTTGAAGGCCGCGGGAGCCAAACGCGCCTTGCCCCTCCCGGTTTCGGCACCCTTCCATTCCAGCCTGATGCGGCCCGCCGCTGAGTGGTTGGCGTCCCGGCTGGCCACCACAGACCTGGCTGCGCCAGCGCTGCCCGTGGTCAACAACATCGACGTCTCCGTGGAAACCGATGTGGTTCGCATCAAAGACGCCCTGGTGCGCCAAGCCTATGGCCCTGTGCGTTGGGTGGAGTGCATTCAGAGCATCCAGACCATGGGCGTGACCCATGTGGTGGAATGCGGCCCCGGCAAGGTGCTGGCCGGACTGGTCAAGCGCATCACCCCTGATTTGCAAGGTCTGGCCCTGTATGACCCCGCCACGCTGGCGGACGTGAAAGGCGTGTTGGCATGAGCGACATCAAGATGGAAGGGCAAGTCGCCCTGGTCACAGGTGCATCCCGAGGCATCGGCGCGGCCATTGCGCTGGAGTTGGCTCGCAAGGGTGTGAAAGTCATTGGCACCGCCACCAGCGACGACGGTGCGGCCAAGATCAGTGCGGCCTTGCAGGCCCATGCCGGTTGCAAGGGTGTGAACCTGAATGTGAACGATGTGGCCGCCTGCGATGTGTTGGTGGAGGCCGTGGTCAAAGAGCATGGGGGCTTGCACATCCTCGTCAACAACGCGGGGATCACCCGTGACATGTTGGCCATGCGCATGAAAGACGAGGATTGGGACGCCGTCTTGGCCACCAACCTCAGCGCGGTGTTTCGCCTCAGCCGTGCGGTGATTCGACCCATGATGAAGCAGCGCTACGGGCGCATCGTGGCCATCACCAGCGTGGTCGGTGCCTCTGGAAACCCTGGGCAGGCCAACTATGCAGCGGCCAAGGCCGGTGTGGCGGGCATGACGCGGGCCCTGGCGCGTGAGTTGGGCAGCCGGAACATCACGGTCAACTGCGTGGCCCCCGGTTTCATCGAAACGGACATGACGGCATCTTTGCCCGAAGATCAGCAAAAGGCCTTGCTGGCCCAGATCCCGTTGGGTCACCTCGGCAAGCCAGCAGACATTGCCCACATGGTGGCGTTTCTGGCCAGCCCTCAGGCCGCTTACGTGACGGGGCAGGAAATGCACGTCAATGGCGGCATGTTCATGGCCTGATCGGCATCCATTGATTCTGCAACGTCGTTGACGGACCGCCCGGCGGGCCGGATCGGTTCATCGCAACCGTCCGTAGCTAAAATGGCGGCCACTTTCAACCACCCTCAGAGGGAACTATGAGCGATATCGAAGCACGTGTGAAGAAAATCATTGCCGAACAACTCGGCGTGGAGGAGAGCCAGGTCACCAACGAAAAAGCCTTCGTGGCCGATCTGGGCGCTGACTCGCTTGACACGGTGGAACTGGTCATGGCTCTGGAGGATGAGTTCGGCATCGAGATCCCCGACGAAGACGCCGAGAAGATCACCACCGTTCAAAACGCCATCGACTACGCGATGAGCCACCAGAAGGCCTGACCTGCCCATGTCCCGCCGCCGTGTTGTCGTGACCGGTCTGGGTTGTGTCAGTCCCGTGGGCAACACGGTCGACACAGCCTGGTCCAACCTTCTTGCTGGTCAGTCCGGTATCGATCTGATCACCCGGTTCGATCCTTCCAACTTCGCTTGCAAGATTGCGGGCGAAGTCAAAGGCTTTGATGTGGAAACCTACATCACGGCCAAGGAAGCGCGGACCATGGACACCTTCATTCACTATGGCGTGGCGGCTTCCGCCCAGGCTGTGGCCGATGCAGGTTTGCCCACCGGGGATGCACTGGATGAGGAGCTGGCCACGCGCATCGGCTGCATCGTCGGCTCGGGGATTGGTGGCTTGCCGCTGATCGAGAACACCCGGGACGAGCTGGTCAATCGGGGGCCACGCCGGGTGTCCCCATTCTTTGTTCCCGCCTCCATCATCAACATGGTGTCCGGCCATGTGTCGATGCGGTTTGGGTTCAAAGGCCCCAACCTGGCGGTGGTCACGGCATGTACCACCGGTTTGCATTGCATTGGTGAGGCCGCTCGGAAAATCGAATACGGTGATGCCGACATCGTGGTCGCCGGTGGTTGTGAGGCCACGGTGTCTCCGTTGGGTGTGGGTGGCTTTGCGGCCATGCGTGCCCTCAGCACCCGCAACGACGACCCTCGCACGGCGTCCCGTCCCTGGGACAAGGACCGCGATGGGTTCGTGCTGGGTGAAGGTGCAGGCGTCATGGTGCTGGAGTCGTATGAAAGCGCCAAGGCCCGTGGTGCACGCATCTACGCCGAAGTGGTGGGCTACGGCATGAGTGCCGATGCAGGCCACATGACCGCCCCCAACATGGACGGCCCTCGCCGTGCCATGGTCAATGCATTGCGCAATGCGGGTGTCAATGCCGATCAGATCGATTACCTCAACGCCCACGGAACGTCCACTCCTCTGGGGGATGTGAACGAAACCAATGCCATCAAGGCGGCCTTGGGTGACCACGCACGCAAGGTGGTGGTCAACTCCACCAAGTCCATGACCGGGCATTTGCTGGGGGGAGCCGGTGGTCTGGAGAGTGTCGTCTCGGTGCTGGCCCTCTACCACCAGAAGAGCCCGCCCACCATCAACATCTTTGAGCAAGACCCTGAGTGCGACCTGGACTACTGCGCCAACACCGCCCGGGACATGCCCATCCGTTACGCCCTCAAGAACAACTTTGGTTTTGGTGGCACCAACGGATCATTGGTGTTCAAACGCTTCGAGTGAAGGCAGCATCCGGCGGGTTGTTTCACCTGTCGGCGTGTTTTCATGGCCCGATTCCACGCCCCGTCCGTGTCCTATCCGGCGGGGCGTTTTCGTTCCACGTCTGTTCGTTGGGGGTGGTCATTGCTGTCGTGGCAGCGCCCGATGTCGGGCTGGGTGGCTTGGTCCAATGGTGGAGGCCAGGGGCCACCGCGATGGCAGTGGGCGGATGAACGTGGAGAGCATGCGGTGACGCTGAGGGCGGTTCACGTGGTGTGGTCGTTCCCCAGGGCCTTGCTGTTGCGCTGTGAAGCGGTTTCTGGGCTCACCGCGCCGCGTTGGGTGTGGCTTTTTCAACGTCATGCGCCTGATCGCTGGCATGCGTTGCGCTGTGCATTGACGTTTCACGGCTGAACCTTGGCAACTGATCAGTCTTGGGTGGGGAAACCCCTCAGGTATAGTGCGCCCACATTTTTGCCATGTCCACCGAAACGCTTCCACCGTCCTCCCCATCGGATTCCGACGCCCTGCTGGTACAGCGGGCCGTGGCGGGTGATGACCGTGCGTTTGAGTGGCTGGTCATCAAGTACCAGCGACGGGTGGAGCGCCTCATCGGGCGGATGGTGCGTGATGTCGATCTGGTGCCTGACATTGCGCAGGAAACCTTCATCCGTGCCTACCGAGGGTTGGCGCAATTCCGTGGCGAGTCGCAGTTCTACACCTGGCTCTACCGCATTGCCGTGAACACGGCCAAGAAGCACCTGATGGACCTCAAGCGCGATCCGGTGATTTCGATGTCCGCACTGCGTTCGTCCGAGGACGATGAAACTTCCGGTAACGAATTGGAACAAAGTTGGGGTGCCAGCGACGAGGAAACCCCCGAAGCCGTGCTGGCCAGCAAGGAAATCGCGCAAGCCGTCAATGAAGCCATGGACGCTTTGCCCGAGGAGCTTCGCCAGGCCATCACGTTGCGGGAGATTGAGGGTTTGAGTTACGACGACATCGCACAGGCCTTGAATTGCCCGATCGGAACGGTTCGGTCACGGATTTTTCGGGCCCGCGAAGCCATTTCAACCCGCATCAAGCCGATGCTGGCCCGACAGGCGGGCAAACGGTGGTGAAGTCACCAATGCCAGCCTCAAACAGGACGAATGCCATGAACACCACATCCGCACAGTCGTTGGCGACCTCGTCGCAGGTTTTGCCCTTGCCCGAAGCTTCGGCGGCTTGGGTGTCGGCACTGGCCGACGGCGAACTCGATGCCGTGGGCTGGACCGATGAGCGCTGGGCTCAGGCCCAAGGGTCAGGCGATGTGGCCTTGACACTGATGGCGGATTGGCACAGCCACCACCTGATCGGTGAGGCCTTGCGCGGCGAGTTGTCGGCACCCTCAGGGGCACTGAGCCCCCAGAGCTCACTGACGTTTGCACGGCAGGTGCTGTTGCGTGCACGGCAAGACGTGGCCGATGACGGGCAGGCGTCGGCTGCACAGGCCCCGTCTTCGGTGCACACGCTGGTTCAGGTGCCCCATGCTGCGACCAACGAGGCGGCCAACGACGGGGTGTTCCGCTGGAAGATGGTGGCCGGTCTGGCGTCCATCACCGCGGTGGCATCGGTGGCATGGGTGTTGGTGGGCTTGAACCACAGCGCAGCAGGCCAGGGGGGCGAGATGGCCCAGGCACCGACGACCACCCCGGCCACGGTGGTGGTGGCCACCGAGCAGGGCCCCATTGAGCGCGACGCCCGCATGCAGGCCTTGATGCAGGCCCATCGCCAGAACGGCGGCGGAACCGCGTGGCAAGTGCCCGCGGGTTTTTTGCGCGCAGCCACCCACGACGCGGCGCAGCGCTGACATGAAGGAATCGTTGTTGGTGCTCAGGGGAAGTGATTTCTTGATGAAAAAAATGGCTCTAGCGCTTCATTTGAAAGCGGTGAATGCTATTTTTTTTGTATCTTTTTTTGGGGGCATGTTGTTTACCCCTGCGCACGCAGCAGAACCGCCCCCCGGTGCGGCGGTGTCGCTGACCGACTGGTTGACCCGCCTCAACGAGGCATCAAGGCGACGGACCTTCACCGGCACCTTTGTGGTGTCCACGGCGCAGGCCATGTCGTCGGCGCGCATCTGGCACGCATGTGACGGCGCTCAGCAACTGGAGCGTGTGGACACGTTGACCGGACCGGCTCGCACCACGGTCCGGCGCAACGACGAGGTGGTGACCTTCATTCCCGAGGCCCGCACCACGGTGCAGGAGCGCCGTGAGACGCTGGGCTTGTTTCCCGCATTGCTGCAGA
>DASUON010000481.1:0-2102 GCA_036276615.1 Burkholderiaceae bacterium | reverse complement strand
GCCAAGCACATGATCATGGGCAAGGAGTTCGACCCCGCCAAGGCCGACGCCTACCTGAAGAGTTTTGCCATCAGCAAGGCAGGCTGACATGAAAACCGCCAGTCTGAACCTGCGTGCGGCCTTGGTGTCGCTGCTCATGCTGATCTGCCTGGTGGGGGCCTGGCAACTGGCCACCACCGGCCCCAGTGTGGGCGGCTCCAGCGCGGGCATGACCGCCGAGGAAATCGAGTACGCCAAGATGATGGGCAAGGACCCCGGGGCCACCAAGAGCACCGGCTTTCCGCCCCCCATCGAGGTGGGCAAGGCCATCTGGGCCCAGTTGTCGGACCCGTTCTACGACAAGGGCCCCAACGACAAGGGCATTGGCATCCAGTTGGCGCATTCGCTGGGCCGGGTGGGGCTGGGCTTTCTGTTGGCGGTGGTGGTGGCCATACCGCTGGGTTTCCTGATCGGCATGTCGCCGCTGATGCGCAAGGCGTTTGACCCGTTCGTTCAAGTGCTCAAACCCATCAGCCCGCTGGCGTGGATGCCGCTGGCGCTGTACACGCTGAAGGATTCGAGCGTGAGCGGCATCTTCGTCATCTTCATCTGCTCGGTGTGGCCCATGCTCATCAACACCGCCTTCGGGGTGGCTGCGGTCAAGCGCGACTGGCTCAACGTGGCCAGCACGCTGGAGGTGAACCCGCTGCGCAAGGCGTTCCGGGTGATCCTGCCCGCCGCCGCGCCCACCATCCTCACCGGCATGCGCATCAGCATGGGCATTGCCTGGCTGGTGATCGTGGCCGCCGAGATGCTGGTGGGCGGCACCGGGGTGGGCTACTTCGTGTGGAACGAGTGGAACAACCTGTCGCTGACCAACGTGATCTTTGCGGTGCTGCTGATCGGCGTGGTCGGTATGCTGCTCGACCTGCTGTTTGCCCAGGCCCAGAAGGCGGTGACCTATGTGGAGTGAGGCATGACCGGCTTTTTGAAGATCGAGGGGCTGTCCAAGGCCTACCACCCCACCAAGCCCGTGTTTGCCGACGTGAGCTTCGAGATGACGCGCGGCGAGTTCGTCTGCATCATCGGCCACTCGGGCTGTGGCAAGACCACCATCCTCAACGTGCTGGCCGGGCTGGACACGGCCACCAGCGGCCATGTGTTCATGGACGGGCGCGAGGTGGTGGGTCCCAGCCTGGAGCGCGGCGTGGTGTTCCAGAGCCACGCCCTCATGCCCTGGCTCACGGTGCGCGAGAACATCGCGTTTGCCGTCAAGTCGCGCTGGCCCGACTGGCCCAAGGCCAAGGTCAACGTGCATGTGGAAAAGGCCGTGGCCCTGGTGGGCCTGGCCCACGCCATCGACAAGAAACCCAGCCAGCTCTCCGGTGGCATGAAGCAACGCGTGGGCATTGCCCGGGCGTTTTCCATCCAGCCCAAGATGCTGCTGCTCGACGAGCCCTTTGGCGCCCTGGACGCGCTGACGCGCGGCACCATCCAGGACGAGCTGATGACCATCGTGCGCGAGACGCAGCAGACGGTGTTCATGATCACCCACGATGTGGATGAGGCCATCCTGCTGTCCGACCGCATTTTGCTGATGACCAACGGCAGCGAGACCGAGGCTGGCGGTGTTTCCCGCTATGTGCCCGGCGGTTTGGCCGAAACCGTGGTCAACCCGCTGCCCCGCACCCGCACCCGGGCCGACCTGCACCACCTGCCCGGCTACTACGAGCTGCGCAACCACATCGTGGACTTTCTGGTGAGCCGCGCCAAGGCGCACTGACCGCCCCCGTTTCAACCCCGCATGTTTTCACCCTGAGGAGTTTCACCATGAACCGCATGGACGTCACCGAGAAGATCATTTCCACCAAAGTGGCCAAGGGCCTGCAATGGGCCGACGTGGCCAAGAAGGTCGGCCAGTCCAAGGAATGGACCACGGCCCTTTGCCTGGGCCAGATGACCGCCTCGCCCGAGCAGGCCAAGGTGTTGGGCAAGATCTTCGGCCTCACCGCCGAAGAGCAGAAGTGGCTGCAGGTGGTGCCCTACAAGGGCTCGCTGCCCACCCCGGTGCCCACCGACCCGCTGATCTACCGCTGGTACGAAATCGTCAGCGTGTACGGCAC
>DASUON010000480.1:0-14412 GCA_036276615.1 Burkholderiaceae bacterium | reverse complement strand
CACCAGGCCGCTGCGGCGGTGGGTGCCAGCACCGGGGCCACGCCCAGCGCCACGGCGGTCAGCGCCGTCAGCGCTGCGCCGTATGGCAACGCCGCGGTGCTGCCCATCAGCTGGATGTACATCCGCATGATGGGAGCCGATGGCCTGAAGCACGCCACCGAAACCGCCATCCTCAGCGCCAACTACATCAGCAAGCGCCTGGCCCCGCACTACCCCACGTTGTACGCATCGGCCAACGGCCATGTGGCGCACGAGTGCATCCTGGATCTGCGCGGCCTGAAGGACACCAGCGGCGTCATGGCCGAAGACGTGGCCAAGCGCCTGATGGACTACGGCTTCCACGCCCCCACGCTGAGCTTCCCCGTGGCCAACACCCTGATGGTGGAGCCCACCGAGAGCGAAACCCTGGCCGAGCTGGACCGTTTCATTGACGCCATGATCGCCATCCGCGAAGAAGTGCGCCGCGTCGAGGCTGGTGAATGGCCGCAGGACAACAACCCGCTCAAGAACGCCCCGCACACCGCCGCCAGCCTGCTGGAGGCCGAGTGGAACCGCCCCTACCCGCGCGAACTGGGGGCATTCCCCCTGGCCAGCCTGAAAGCGGTGAAATACTGGCCGCCCGTGGGCCGGGTGGACAACGTCTACGGCGACCGCAACCTGTTCTGCAGCTGCGTGCCCGTGGGTGAGGAGTGAACATGCCCACTGCCCACACCGCGCCACCCGAACACGCCCAGCAATTTGCCAGTGACAACTACGCTGGCATGTGTGCTGAGGCCATGCACTGGTTGACGCAAGCCAACGCCAACGGCCACCAACCGGCCTATGGCGATGACGTGTGGACCCAGCGGGCCAGCGACCGCATCCGCGACCTGTTCCAGACGGATTGCGACGTGTACTTCGTGTTCAACGGCACGGCGGCCAACTCGCTGGCGCTGGCGTCCATGTGCCAGAGCTACCACTCGGTCATCTGCACGCCGGTGGCGCACATCGAGACCGACGAATGCGGCGGACCCGAGTTCTTCTCCAACGGCTCCAAGCTGCTCATCACCGAAGGCGACAGCCCCGCGGGCAAGCTGGGCAAGCTCACGCCCGACGCCATCGAACAGCTGGTGACCAAGCGCAGCGACATCCACTACCCCAAGCCCAAGGTGGTCAGCATCACGCAGGCCACCGAGCTGGGCACGGTGTACACGGTGGAAGAGGTGCGGGCCATCAGCGCCATTGCCAAGCGCCGCAAGCTCAAGCTGCACATGGACGGTGCCCGGTTTGCCAACGCCGTGGCCACGCTGGGCTGCCACCCCAGCGAAATCACCTGGCGCGCCGGGGTGGACGTGTTGTGTTTCGGCGGCACCAAGAACGGCCTGCCCATTGGCGAAGCGGTGGTGTTCTTCGACCGCGACCTGTCGGAAGACTTTGCCTACCGCGTCAAGCAGGCCGGGCAGCTGGCCTCCAAGATGCGCTTCATCTCCGCCCCCTGGCTGGGCCTGCTGGAAAACAACGTGTGGCTGAACAACGCCGGTCACGCCAACGCCATGGCCCAGCGGCTGTACCAGGGCATCCAGGGCGTGCCCGGGGTGAAGGCGGCGCATGCGCCGCAAGCCAACTCGGTGTTCATGCACATGCCCCCCGCGGCAGTGCAGGCGCTGTACGCCAAGGGCTGGAAGTTCTACCAGTTCATCGCCGGGGGCGGCTGCCGCCTGATGTGCGCCTGGGACACCACCGAGGCCGCCGTGGACGCCTTCCTGGCCGATTTGCGTGAGGAGTGCGAACGGGTCGCCTGAGCGCGACCGATTGATTTCCCCGCATCGGGAGAGACTGAAGCCCCACCCGGGGCCTCAGCGCCGAAGGAGCAACCGCCCCGGAAACTCTCAGGCACCCAGGACCGATGCGTGGCCCGCCGGGCTCACCACCCGGCACACAACTCTGAAGAGCGGCTGCATCGGGTTCATGCAGTCCACCGCAGGAGCAAGCAGCCCGTCACCCGACGGGCGGCGAATCTCTCAGGTTTCAAACAGAGGGGGTCGTTCTTCCCGCACAGGGTGGGGAGAACGTCTTCCTTGTTTGCGGACCGTTTTCATCACGAGAGAAAAACCATGTCTTCCTCCCCTGCATCCCGTCAGCATGCCCACTTGGCCGTCATTGGCGGCGGCATCACCGGCGTGACCACCGCCTACGCGCTGGCCCGCCAAGGCCACCGCATCACCCTCATCGAGCGCCACCGCTACGCCGGCATGGAAACCAGCCACGCCAATGGTGGGCAGCTGTCGGCCTCCAACGCCGAGGTGTGGACCCACCCCAGCACCCTGGTCAAGGGCCTGAAGTGGATGTTCACCCCGGACGCCCCGCTGCTGGTCAACCCCACCCCCACCTGGCACAAGCTGAGCTGGTTTGCCGAGTTCATGGCCGCCATCCCCAAGTACCGCCACAACACGGTGTTCACCGCCCAACTGGCCATTGCCGCGCGGGAACACCTGTTCCAGTGGGCGGCCGACGAGGGCATTGACTTCGACCACCGCCGCCAGGGCATCCTGCACATCTACCGCACCAAGGCCGACTTCGAGCACGCCGGGCGCGTGTCCGAGCTGCTGGCCGCGGGCGGCCTGCCGCGCCGCGCCGTCACGCCCGAGGAAATGCGCGCCATCGAGCCCACACTGGCCGGCACCTACTTTGGCGGCTACTACACCGAGAGCGACAGCACCGGTGACATCCACAAATACACCCACGGCCTGAGCCTGGCCCTGCCCCGCCACGGCGTGGAGGTGCTGACGGGCTGCGAGGTGCTGGACGTGC
This sequence comes from Burkholderiaceae bacterium, assembly GCA_036276615.1. Taxonomy (GTDB): domain Bacteria; phylum Pseudomonadota; class Gammaproteobacteria; order Burkholderiales; family Burkholderiaceae_C; genus UBA2334. The sequence continues at coordinate 11,622 of DASUON010000480.1, read as the reverse complement.
GCGCCAACGGCCAGACGGCCAGCGTGCGGCTGCGCCATGCCAGCGCGGACGAACACGCCGCCACCGAGGTGCGCACGTTCGACGGCCTGGTGGTCTGCGCCGGGGTGCGCAGCCGGGCGCTGGCGGCCCAGTTGGGCGACCGGCTCAACGTCTACCCGGTCAAGGGGTATTCCATCACCGTGGACCTGGCCGACCAGGCCAGCCAGCAAGCCGCCCCGCAGGTCAGCCTGCTGGACGACGCCACCAAACTCGTGACCAGCCGCTTGGGGCAAGACCGCTTCCGCGTGGCGGGCACGGCTGAATTCAACGGCCACAACCTGGACATCCGCGCCGACCGCATCCGCCCGTTGGTGGACTGGGTGAACCAGTGCTTCCCCGGTGTGAGCACCCGCCGTGTGGAGCCCTGGGCCGGTCTGCGCCCCATGATGCCCGACATGCTGCCGCGCGTGGGCCCTGGCAAATGCCCCAATGTGTTCTACAACACGGGGCACGGCCACCTGGGCTGGACGCTGTCGGCCATCACCGCCCACCAACTGGCCGGGCATGTGGCCGACTGGCAGGCCCGCACGGCCCCGGTGGGCATGGCGCTGCAAGCGGCCCACTGACCCTGTTGCTGCACCCCTTTACACCTCAAACGGAGACACCCCCATGGCCATTTCGGCGTTCGACCTGTTCAAAATCGGCATCGGCCCCAGCAGTTCCCACACCGTGGGCCCCATGCGGGCGGCACGCCTGTTTGCCCAGGGGCTGGACAGCGCCGGGCTGCTGCCCCGGGTGGCCCGGGTGAGGTGCTGGTTGCATGGCTCGCTGGGGGCCACGGGCAAGGGCCACGGCAGCCACACGGCGGTGATGCTGGGCCTGTGCGGCCACGACCCCGAAACCGTGCCCATCGAGGACATTGCGCCGCTGCTGGCCCAAATCCGTGGCCAGCAGCAACTGAGCCTGCTGGGGCGACACACCGTGGCCTGGCACGAGGTGGACGACCTGCTGTTCATGCGTGCGCCGCTGGCCTTCCACGCCAACGGCATGCGCCTGGCCGCCTGGGACGCCGAGGACACCCTGCTGTCCGAACGCACCTACTACTCGGTGGGTGGGGGTTTTGTGGTCACCGACGAGGTGGCCGCCGACGGGGCCAAGCAGAAGGTGATTGCGCCCGACGCCACCCAGCTGCCCATCCCCTTTCGCACCGGCGACGAGCTGCTGCAACGCTGCCGCGAACACGGCCTGAGCATTGCCGGGGTGATGCGGGTGAACGAGCGGCACTGGCGCACCGACGCCGAGGTGCACGCGGGGCTGATGCGCATCTGGGACGTGATGCAGGCCTGCGTGCAACGCGGTTGCGCCACCCCCGGCACGCTGCCCGGGGGCTTCAAGGTGCAGCGGCGCGCCCCGCTGCTGCACCGCGACCTGACCAGCCACCCCGAAAAGGCGCTGATGGACCCGCTGCAGGTGCTGGACTGGGTCAACCTGTACGCCCTGGCCGTGAACGAGGAAAACGCCGCCGGGAGCCGCGTGGTCACCGCGCCCACCAACGGGGCCGCGGGCATCGTGCCCGCGGTGCTGCACTACTACAGCCGCTTTGTGCCCGGGGCCACCGACGCCGGGGTGGTGGACTTTCTGCTCACCGCCGCCGCCATCGGCATTTTGTACAAGGAAAACGCCAGCATCAGCGGGGCCGAGGTGGGCTGCCAGGGCGAGGTGGGCGTGGCCTGCTCCATGGCGGCGGGTGCGCTGTGTGCGGTGCTGGGCGGCACGCCCGAACAGGTGGAAAACGCCGCCGAAATCGGCATGGAGCACCACCTGGGCCTGACCTGCGACCCCGTGGGCGGGCTGGTGCAAATCCCCTGCATCGAGCGCAACGCCATCGCCTCGGTCAAGGCCATCAACGCCGCACGCATGGCGCTGCGCGGCGACGGCACCCACCATGTGAGCCTGGACAAGGTCATCAAGACCATGCGCGAAACCGGGGCCGACATGAAGGTGAAGTACAAGGAAACCTCGCGCGGCGGGCTGGCCGTGAACATCGTGGAGTGCTGAGGTCCCGGCATCTTCAGCTTGCTTGATGCACGTCAAGCAATCGGGCGCATGGGGGCGAGGGAAAATCGATACCCCCACCTAGAATCGCTTCCCCATGAGCCTGGACAGCCTGCGTTCCCGCCCCCGGTGGATGGCACTTTTCAGCAGCATCGTCCTGGTGCTGGCTGCGATGGTGCCCACCGTGTCGCGTGCGCTGGTCACCCCACCTGGCAACGGCTGGGTGGAGGTGTGTACCGCCACCGGCATGCAATGGGTGCAGACCGAGGCCGAGGCCAGCCCTGAACCCGGCACGCCACCCGCCAGCGGCACCCTGTCGCTGGACCACTGCCCGCTGTGCCACCTGAGCACCGACAAGGTGTTTGTCCTGCCCCCGGCCCCGGCCACGGGCCTGCTGCTGGACCCTGACACCACGGCCCATGCCGTCCCCGAGTACCACCCGCCCTTTGTCCCCGCGGGCAGACGTTTCCTGCCCCTGCTGCGCGCCCCTCCTGCCGCGGCCTGATCGGCTGCCCGGCGCTGCGTCGGGCCTTCCGGTCCTCCATTCCCCCGTTCCTGCTGACCTGACCGTATCAGGCGTCATCGGCTTCATCGACATGGCCGCCGCTGACCGCGCCTGAACGTCCTTCCACCCCCTGGCGTTGACGCCTGCCTGTCTGCCTGCCGCGCCCCCGGTCGCACGGCGGGGCGGGTGCGTCTGCGCCCCACATCCTTGGGAAACGACTGTGAACCTTCTCGCGAAAAGAACCCTGGTGGCCTCGGCCGTGTCCGTCGCCTGCCTGCCCGCTGCCTGGGCCCAGCACACCGCCAGCCCGGCGGTGCAGACCCTGAACCAGATCACCGTGACCGGCTCCACCATCGACGACCGTTTTGGTGAAGACGTGCGCTCGCCCAGCAGCACCACGGTGATTTCGGGCAAGGACATCGAGGCCCAGCACGCCGAAAACCTGATCGACGTGCTCAAGGCCATCCCCGGCATCACCGCCGACACCCAGGGCGGCGACGAGCTGAAGATCAAGTTCCGCGGGGTGGACAACCAGCGTTACATGGGCGAAAAGCCCGGCGTGGCCATCGTCATCGACGGCGTGCCGGTGTTCGAGCGCACCGGCAAGGTCAACATCGACCTGGACAACATCGAAAGCATCAAGGTCATCAAGGGCGGCGCGTCCTACCTGTTCGGGGAAGATGCGTTGTCAGGCGCCATCATCATCACCACCAAAAAAGGCGCGGGCAACAAGGGCATGGCGGTGGAGATGGACCGCGGAGCCTACGGCTACCAGCGCGACCTGGCCCGCCTGGGCGCGGCGGGAGACCGCTGGTCGGCCCACCTGCAACTGTCGCGCCGCCAGGCCGACGACTGGCACTTCCAGTCCAACTACAAGGCCGAGGCCCTCACCGGCAACGTGCAGTGGATGCCCTCCGACCGCTCGGTGCTGACCTTCGGCTTTGAAAAGGAACAGCGCTTTCGCGACAAACACGGCACCGTGACCGGCGACACCCAGGCCTGGCTGGACCCCAAGGGCACCGAGGGCCGCGACTTTGCTCGCCACTTCGACGTGGACCTGGAGCGCCTGAACCTGACCTATTCCAACGACCTGACCGACACCTCCAACCTGCTGGCCAACGTCTACCAATTCACCGACCACACACGGTTCTGGTCGTCGCCCCAGAAATACTCGGCCACCGGGGCTCCGGTCACCGCCAGCGACGCCTATTCCACGCTGAACGACTACCACCAGACCCAGCGCGGCCTGAAGTCCGAGTACCGCACCACCGCCGGGGCCACCGCCTTCATGCTGGGCGGGGAAATCAAGCGCAACGAGTACCGCAACAACACCTCGGCCCTCACCACCTACATGCAGGACCTGCGCACCCGCAAGGTCATTCCGGTGGGCACGGTGTTCACCGACGACCTGACCCGCGAAAACGTGGAAGCGCTGTACGGCGAAGTGAAGTGGACCCCCGCCAAGGACTGGGAACTCACCGGCAACGCCCGCCACGACCGCGTGGGGCTGGACTACGTCAACAACCCGGTGACCACCAACACCGCCCAAACGGACTACGCCCCGCGCCGCTTCAGCGCCAACAGCTACCGCCTGGGCGTGGCCTGGAGCGGGGTGGAGAACACCACCTACTTTGCCAACGTGTCCACCGGCTTTCGGGTGCCCACCGTGGACCAGCTCTACCGCGGCAGCAACGGCCTGAACGGCCGCGTGGACAGCAACCCCAACCTGCGCCCCGAACAGGCCACCAACTTCGAGGTGGGCCAGCGCCGCACCTTCAAGCTGGCCGAGCGTGACGCGTCGTGGCAGGTCACGCTGTTCCAGATCGACCGCAAGGACTTCATCCTGGACACCAACGGCCAGTACGGCAGCAGCCTGGGCAACGTCAACTCGCGTTACGAGAACATTGGCGGGGCCCGCTCGCGCGGGGTGGAACTGGCGCTGAAGTCGTCCTTCAGCCCCAGCTGGGACTGGGACCTGGCCTACACCTGGCTGGACTCCTTCTTCACCCGCTACGACCGTTTTGTGCAGACCCGTGGCAACCCCTACGGCAGCCCCTGCGCCGCAGGCAACCCCAACCCCAACTGGGCCAGTTGCTACCGGCTGGTGACCTACAACAACACCGGCAAGAAGGTGCCCCGCACGCCCCCGCATGTGCTCAACCTGCGCACCGCCTGGCACCCCGACGAGCACTGGAAGTTCAGCGCCGAAATGGACCACAAGGCCAGCTCGTGGGCCGACGAAATCAACCAGGAGCGCTGGAAGGGCCGCACCCTGTTCAACCTGGGCGTGGACTACAGCCGCAAGCTGCCCGTCTCGTGGGGCAAGGGGGCCAAGCTCACCGCCTTCGTGCGGGTGGACAACGTGTTCAACCGCCGCTACTACACCATTGCCCGCGGCACCAACGACGCCCAAAGCTACGCCACCGGCAAGCAGTACGACGGCCTGTACAACGCCGAAGACCTGTCCATCACCGTCGATCCGGGCCGCGTCTGGCGCGCCGGCATCAGCGTCAAGTTCTGAGCGAGGGCCACCCCATGACCGACCTGAAACCCCTGGTGGAGTACGCCGTGTTTGGCGTGCTGCTGTTGCTCAGCGTGGCCGCCCTGGCCGTGGCGCTGGAGCGCTGGCGCTTTTTCAACGCGGTGGACGCGGGGGCCTACGCCAGCCGCGCCCGGCTGGAGCGCGACCTGACGCAGCGCCTCAACCTCATCAGCACCGTGGCCGCCAACGCGCCCTACATCGGCCTGCTGGGCACGGTGCTGGGCATCATGATGACCTTCCACACCCTGGGCGTGTCCGGGCAGATGGACGTGAAATCCATCATGACCGGCCTGGCCCTGGCCCTCAAGGCCACCGCGGCGGGCATTGGAGCCGCCATCCCCTGCGTCATGCTCAACAACTGGCTGCGCCGCCGTGTGAGCGAACGCCTGGCCGACTTCGACGAGGCCCACGGGGGCTGAAGGGAGCACGGCCATGAACGAGATGGACGACATCAACATCGTGCCCCTGGTCGATGTGATGCTGGTGCTGCTGACCATCGTGCTGACCACGGCCACCTTCGTGGTCAACGGGCGCATCCCGGTGGACCTGGCCCAGTCGGCCGCGGCGGCCCCCGCCACCCCCGCCCCGCTGGTGCTGACGCTGACCGAGCACCACGTGCTCTACCTGAACGACCAGCCGGTGACCGACCTGGCCCAGGCCCTGCAAGCCCACCCCACGGCCACCCCCGTGGTGGTGCGGGCCGACGGGCGCACGGCGCTGGCCGAATTCGTGAAGGTGGTGGACCAGGTCAAGCTGCTCCACTTCCCCCACGTCAGCCTGGAAGTGAAACGGCTGTGAGCACGCTGACCCACCCCACCCGCGCCTGCAACCGCGCCTCCAACCGCACCCACAGCGCAGCGGCGACAGCGCTGGGTTGGCGCGACTGGGCCGCCTCGGGCGGCGTGCACGGTCTGCTGGTGGCCGCCGCCACCTGGGGCATGGCCCAGGGCTGGACGCCGCCCCCGGCGCACACCCCGCTGGAGCTGCCCATGCACTGGGTGCAGCCCCCCGCCGCCCCCGTGCCGCCCACCGCGAGCCCCCCCCCGCCACGCCCGCCCGTGCAGCAGGCCCAGCCCACGCCACGGCCCCGCCCCCAGGCCCAATCCACCCCCTCCGCGCCCTCCGCACCCACGCCCCAACCGGTGCAGCCCTCGCCCCGGGCCGAGGCCGCGCCATCCACGCCGCACACCAGCGCCAGCGTGGCCACGGAAAATTCTGAACAAAAAGTGGCCTCTGCGCTTTCAAATAAAGCGCAAACAGCTACAAATTCAGAAGCAACCGAAGCCCCACGCCCTGCCGCTGCCGCCGCCCCCAAGGTGGATTGGCGCGGGCTGCTCAACACCTGGCTGGTCAAGCACAAGACCTACCCGCTGTCGGCGCGGCGCATGCGCCAGGAGGGCACGGTGGTGGTGCAGGCCGCCTTTGCCGCCGACGGCAGCCTGCTGGAGTGCAACGTGGCCGACAGCTCGGGCTTTGCGGCGCTGGACGCCGCCGCCCTGCAGCTGGTGCGCACCGCCGCCCACGCGGCCCTGGCCAGCGCCCCCCCCGGTGACCGGATGACGCTGCGCATCCCCATCGTCTACGAACTGAAGGACACCTGACATGACCCCCCTCCTTGGCCTGGCCTGCGGGCTGGCGCTGCTGCATGGCCTGGCGCTGGCGCAGCCCGCCCAGCCTGTCCGGCCCACCCAAACTCCCACCCAGCCCACCCGCAGCGACGTGTTGTGGCTGAGCGACCAGCCCCCCGCCCGTGGCCGCCCGGGTGCCCACAACGGGGCCTCGCGCAGCGGCCACGGCAGCATGATGGAAGCCATGGGCGATGGCCGCAAACCGCCCGTGCGCCGCCTGTGGCTGCAGCAAGGCAGCAGCCCCGCCCGGGCCAGCGCCGTGCAGGCCAGCGGCCCCGTGCTGCTGCTGGACCCCGGCCTGCAAACCAGCACCGTTCAACCCACGGCCAACGACGACGCCCAGGCCGCCTACGCCGTGGCGTTTGAAACGCCCACCCCGGGCCACTACAACGCCGCCTACGTGCGCCGCAGCACCACGCCGCAGGGCGTGCACCTGGTCCAGGTGGCCAAGACGGTGCTGGCCCGCCCCGCGGGGCACGGCACACGCGGCAACGAGGTGACGCACGTGCGGCGCACCGACAGCCGCCTGCCACTGGAGATCGTGCGCGAGCCCGTGCCCGACGAGGCCCTGAACACCCGCCTCACCTATGGCGACGCGCTGGTGTACCAGGTGCTGCGCCAGGGCCAGCCGCTGGCGGGGGCGCAGGTCACGGTCATCACCGGCCAGGGCTGGCGCAACAGCCAGACCACCGACGAGGACGGCAAGGCCCGCTTCACCCTGATCCGCGACTACTTCCCCACCGACTGGCTGGACTTTGACCGCGCTCACCGCGAACCGCTGCTGACCACCGCCACCTGGCAGCTGGACGAGGCGGGCCAGCACGAGGGCCAGGCCTACACCCAGGTGCGCTACGTGGCTTCGCTGAGCGAGGCCTACGCCCCCTCGGTGCGCGACTACAAGTCCTACGCCTGGGGCCTGGGCGTGAGCCTGGGCGTGGTGGTGCTGACCGGCTCGGCCATTTACCTGTACCGCCGCCGTCGGCTCAAGCCCTACCGCGAGGAGGTGTTCCGTGACTGACGCCCCGCAAACACGGCTGGCGCGGCTGCGCGCAGCCGTCAACCACGTCCACTTCAACCGCTTCCGGTTCTGGTTCCAGTTGGCGGCGTTTGTGCTGCTGGTCTACGGCGGGTTTGCCGCCATCGACCTGGGCAACAGCCTGCCCGCCTTCAACTGCGGCTACAACCAGCAGGGCCGCGCCGGGGTGTGTTACCTGCTGCCCTTGCAGCACCAGCTCTCCCGCCCGTGGGCGGTGCTGGTGAGCTGGGCCTTCATGTCCATTGCCACGGGGTTTGTGTTCTTTGTGCTGTGGTTTGTGGTGCTCAACAAGGGCTGGTGCGGCTTCATCTGCCCGCTGGGCACCTTGCAGGACTGGATCACCCTGCTGCGCCAGCGGCTGGGCTGGCGCGCCAGCGGCTACCGCGAGCAGCAGTTCAAGACCCTCAGCTGGGTGAAGTACGTGCTGCTGGCCTTGACGCTGCTGATTCCGCTGGCCATTGGCGGCGGCCTGCTGTCGCACAACTGGGGGGCACCGTTTTGCCAGGTCTGCCCGGGCCGCATGATCCTGCCGCTGTTCGCGGGCGACTTCTCGCAGTGGCAGATTGACTTTTCCAGCCCCGGGGCCATCGTGCTCACCACGCTGGGCATGGCGTTCACCGGGCTGTTCCTGGTGGGCAGCTTCGTGAAGAAGCGCTTCTTCTGCTTCTTCTGCCCCATGCTGGCCTTGCAGCACCTGGTGTCCAAACCGGCCTTGCTCAAGCTCAAGAAGGACGGCAGCAAGTGCACCCGCTGTGGCGACTGCTACACGGCCTGCGACATGGAGATTCGCCCCATTGCCGACGACGTGACCACCGTGCAGATCATGACGGACGACTGCACGCTGTGCCTCAAGTGCGTGGCCTCGTGCCCCGAGAACGGGGCGCTGCGGCTGGACTTTGCCCGCATCACCGTTTTCGAATCCACCGAGCAGGGCTTTGTGCGCCGCATGCGCAAAGGCCTGCCCCCCGGCAACGCCCCGGAGAACACCCCATGAACCACCCCCGTCCCCCCCAAGCCCAGCCGAGCGATGCCCCACCCCCGGCCCAGCCGGTGGCCATGCCGTTCAACCGCGGCAAGCTGGCGCGTGAGGCCGAGCGCACGCTCAACCACATCACCGACGACTTCCTCGACAACCCGAGGGCCATGCAGTACTTCTACGACCTGTTTCGCCGCGTGTTCATCCAGGGCGAAACGCTGGCGCACACCGGCCCCAAGGTGGGCGTGACCTGCATCCACGTGCCCGAGGAGCTGATCCACGCCGCCGGGGCCACCCCGGTGCGCCTGTGCAGCGGCAGCCACCAGTTCGACCAGGCGGGCGGCGACGCCATGCCCGCCAAGTCCTGCCCGCTGGTCAAGGCCACGCTGGGGCGCTTGCAGGCCCCCAAGGCCGTGCCCGACGTGGGCAAGCTGGACCTGATCGTCAACCCCAGCAGCTGCGACCAGAAGACCAAGGCCGCCTCGCTCATGCGCGAGCTGGGCTACCCGGTGCTGGACCTGGAGCTGCCCCGCGCCAAGGAAAGCGAGGCCGCGCGCGAGTTCTGGCGTCGCTCGGTGAAAAGCCTGGCCGTGACGCTGGAAAAGACCACGGGCCGCAAGATCACCCGCGCCCGGCTGAAGGCGGCCATGGCGCTCACGCACCGGGCGCAGGCGGCGTTTCGGCAGTTGCACGCCTTTCGCCGCCAGGCCCCGGCGCTGCTGCTAGGCAAGGACGTGTTCCTGGTGACCAACGCCTACTTTTTCGACGACGTGACGCGCTGGACCGAGGCGGTGGAGGCCCTCAACGCCGAGCTGGCCCAGCGGGCGGCCGAGGGCTTCCAGGCGGCCCAGGGCAAGGCCCCGCGCATCCTGTTCACCGGCTCGCCACCCATCTTCCCCAACCTCAAGCTGCCGCTGTTGATCGAGCAGGCCGGGGGCGTGGTGGTGGCCGACGAAACCTGTTCGGCCAACCGCATGCTCTACGACATGACGGCGGTGGACGAGTGGCTCACCAGCCACATGATCGAAAGCCTGGCCGACAAGTACCTCAAGCCCTGCACCTGCCCGGTGTTCACCCGCAACGACGACCGCATCCGCCGCCTGCTGGAGCTGGCCCGCAGCTTCCAGGTGGACGGCGTGGTGTACCAGGCGTTTTCGGGCTGCCAGGTCTACGAAATGGAGCAGCGCAGCGTGGCCCAGGCGCTGCAGCAGGCGGGCATTCCCATGATTTACGTGGAAACCGACTACAGCCCCGACGACCAGGGCCAGTTGAGCACCCGCATCGAGGCGTTTCTGGAAGCCCTCAAGGCCCGCAAGCGCCAAGCCCGCGCTGCCGCCAGCGCCACAAGCGCAGCAACCGCCACCACGCCGGCACCAGCCGCCGCCGCCACCACACAGGAGACCGCATGAGCGCCCCCGCCTACTTTGCCGGCATTGACATCGGCTCGACCGCCATCAAGGTGGCCCTGGTGGACGGCCAGGGCCAACTGGTGGGCGACCACGTGACCGACTCGGGCAGCCTGTTCCACAAAAACGCCCTGGCCGCCCTGCAGACGCTGCTGGACCGCCAGGGCGTGCGCCGCGAACACACCCGCTACGTCATGGCCACGGGCTACGGCCGCAAGCTGTTCAAGGAGGCCGACGACTCCATCAGCGAGATCACCGCCAACGCCATCGGCGCGCATGCGGTGGGGCAGCAGCACGGGGGCATACGCACCATCATCAACATTGGCGGGCAGGACTCCAAGGCCATCGAGATCGACGACCACGGCCACGTCGTCAACTTCGCCATGAACGACAAGTGCGCCGCGGGCACGGGCCGCTTCCTGGACGTGGCCGCCCGCAATCTGGAATTGGACCTGGAGGACCTGGGCGACTGCCACTTCCAGGGCACCGGAGCGCCGTTGTCCATCAACAGCACCTGCACGGTGTTTGCCGAGTCGGAAATCATCGGCCTGCTGGCCAGCGGCCATGGCAAAAGCGACATCGTGGCCGGCATCCACTACTCCATTGCCAAACGCACCGCCCGGCTGGCGCGCCGCGTGGGGTTGGAGGGCAAGGTGTACATGGACGGCGGCCCCGCCCTCAACAGGGGGCTGGTGGCGGCCATTGCCGACGAGCTGGAGCGCGAGGTCATCGTGCCCCAATTCCCGCAAACCACCACCGCCTACGGGGCGGCCCTGCTGGCCCGGCAGGAGTACCTGGCCGACCCCGCCCAAGGCTGAACACCATGCCCACCGACCTTCCCCCCATGATCGTGGGCTTGCCCATGGCGTTTGCCCTGGGGCTGGTGTTTGGCATGGGCCCCTGCCTGCTGAGCTGCCTGCCCTACCTGGGCCCGGTGTTCCTGGGGCTGGGCGACGGCGGCATGCGCCAGAGCTGGCGGGTGCTGCTGCCCCTGTCGCTGGGGCGGCTGTGTGCCTATGGGGCGCTGGGTGCGGTGTCGGGCTGGTTCGGGCTGCAGGTGGCCGACCAGATGCACGCCCCCTCGGTCCAGTTGAGCCTGGGCTGCGCCCTCAGCATGGTGGGCTGGGTGCTGTGGCGGCGTGCCGGGCGCGGGGCCTGCACTGCCCCCCGCCCGGCGGTGCAGCCCATCCGCTGGATGCCCCGGGCCACGCCACAGGCCACCCCCGCCAGCCTGCTGCCGAGCGGGCTGTTCCTGATGGGCCTGGGCATGACGCTCAACCCCTGCGCCCCCTTGGGGGTGGTGCTGTTTTCCGCCGCGGCCAGCGCCAGCGTGCTGGACGGCATGGGGCTGGGCCTGGGCTTTGGCCTGGGGGCCATCACCGTGCCCTCGGTCATCTACGGCGTGGGGGTGGCCTACATGGCGGCCCGCTTGCGCCAGCAACTGGGGCGCTGGCTGCCCTGGCTGGAGCGGGCCAGCGCGGCGTTGCTGTTGCTC
>DASUON010000479.1:0-2402 GCA_036276615.1 Burkholderiaceae bacterium | reverse complement strand
GGCGGTTGCACCGTCAACCCGCAGGGTGATGACGCCGGTCTGCTGCTGTTGCTGGGTGCCGGGCTGGCCGGTTGGGCGCTGCGCCGCCGGACCCTGCGCACCCGCCGCGCTTGACCCGCTGGCAAGCCGCGGGGTGGCTGGCCGTGGTGCTGGCCAGCCCGTGGGTGGCCCAGACGGTGGCCTGCGCCTGGGGGCGGCCCTTGGGGGCCGACTCCGGCGTGTGGCTGCTGTGGGCCTTGGCCGGGTCGCCCTGGCTGGAGGAATGGATTTACCGCCGCGCGGTGCAGGCCCCCGTGGCCCAAGCCCTCACGCCGCAGCCTCCCGCCGCCCACAACTCCACCCGTGCCGGGCACGTGGCCAATGGCGTGGCCGCCCTGGTGTTTGTGGCGGTGCACTGGCCCGCCCAAGGCATGGCAGCCCTGGCGTGGCTGGTGCCCGGGTGGCTGCTGGGCGAGTTGTTTCGCCAGACCCAGCGGGTGTGGCCCTGCGTGTTGCTGCACGCCTGGTTCAACCTCGGCCTGTGGTGGCACAGCCATTGCTAAGGCCTGGGCATGCCCGCCCAAGCCGCCCGCCCCCGCGCCCAGACCGGCCCTGCATCGCCCGTGCAAGCCCCTGTGGATGCGGCGTGGCGTGACCCGCTGGGCCTGATGCTGGCCTCCACGGGCGAGGGCATCTACGGCGTGGATTTGAATGGCCTGTGTGTGTTCATTAACCCGGCGGGCGCGGCCCTCATCGGCTACGAGCCGGCCGAGCTGCTGGGCCTCAACATGCACGAGCTGACACACCACAGCCGGGCCGACGGACAGCGTTACCCCGAGGCGGAGTGCCCCATCTTCAACGCCTTTCGCCGCGGGCTGCCCTGCCGCATCGACAGCGAGGTGTTCTGGCGGCGCGACGGCAGCAGCTTTCCGGTGGAGTACTCCAGCCACCCCATCCTCAGCGGCGGCCAGGTGCTGGGCGCGGTGGTCACGTTTGTGGACATCACCGAGCGCAAACGCGCCGCCGACGCCCTGCAACAGGCCAAGGACGAACTGGAGCACCGCGTGCGTGAACGCACCGCCGCGCTGGAGTCGGCCCTGCGCCAGGTGCGCGAGCTGGCGGCGTGGTCCGAATCGGTGCGCGAAGACGAACGCACCCGCATCGCCCGCGAGGTGCACGACGAACTGGGCAGCCTGCTGGTGGCCCTGAAGATGGACGTCAACTGGATGGACAAGCGCCTGTCCGAGCAGGAACAGCGTCCCCCCAACGCCCAGGCCGACATGCGCCACCGCATGCGTTGCAAATGCCAGAACATGAGCCGACTGATTGAAAACGCCGTGGACAACGTGGGCCGCATCATCACCGACCTGCGCCCCAGCATCCTGGACCACCAGGGCCTGTGGGCCGCGCTGGAATGGCAGGCCCAGGAATTTGCCCAGACCGCCGAGCTGGCGCTCGACTGGCACATGGATGTGGACGACGCCCCGCCCCTGCCCGAACGGCAGGCCATGGCGGTGTTTCGCATCTTCCAGGAAATGCTCAGCAACGTGGGCCGCCACGCCCAGGCCAGCCAGCTGGCCGTGGCCATTGCCCGGGTGGGGCCGTTGCTGTGCATCAGCGTGCGCGACAACGGCGTGGGCGCCGACCCGCGGGTGTTCGACGCGCCCGACGCCTACGGCATCCTGGGCATGCGCGAACGCGCCCGCCACTTTGGGGGCCACATCGAGGTGCGCAGCGCCCCCGGCGAAGGCACCACCATGGTATTGAAAGCAGAGCTGCAAACCCATGCAGATCAAGCGCAAAAGGCCTTTTCAGATCTGAAAAATGCGCGCTGACGCCATGACCGCCACCCCCACCATCCGCGTGCTGCTGGGCGACGACCACCGCATCGTGCGCGAGGGCCTCACGCAGGTGCTGGCCGACGCTCCCGAAGTGACCGTGGTGGCCGAGGCCGCCACCGGCCCCGAGGTGCTGGACCGGGTGGACGCCCTGGTGTCCGATGCGTCCGACACCGGCGGGCTGGACGTGGTGCTGCTGGACATTGCCCTGCCGGGCATGGACGGCCTGGACGTGTTGCAGGTCCTGCGCAAGCGCCACCCCACGCTGCCGGTGCTGATGCTCTCCACCTACCCCGAGCGCCAGTACGCCGTGCGCTGCATCAAGCTGGGCGCGGGCGGTTACCTGAACAAAAGCGCCGACCCCGACGACATGCTGGCCGCCGTGCGCAAGGTGGCCGCCGGGGGCGTGTACGTCACCCCGGCCACCGCCGAGGCGCTGGCCGTCGCCGTGGGCCAACGTGGTGCACAGGCCGGGGCCGAGGCCTTGTCGCACCGCGAACACCAGGTGTTCCGCCTGCTGATCCAAGGCCAAAGCGTGACCCAGATTGGTGCGCAACTGGGCCTGGCCCCCAACACCGTCAGCAC
>DASUON010000478.1:0-4382 GCA_036276615.1 Burkholderiaceae bacterium | reverse complement strand
CTGGCCCGGCGGCTGTTGGCCGCGGAGGGCAGCCCGCCCACCGTGCTGTTGGTGGAAGACGTGCATTGGGCCGATCCGTCCACACAGGCCCTGCTGGTCCAAATCATGCGCAACCCCCCGGTGAGCCCCTTGCTGGTGGTGTTGACCTTGCGCCGCCCCCATGCCCTGCCCGAGGCGCTGGGCGCCAACGCCCAGCTGCTGGACCTGCCCCCGCTGGACCCCGACGCCACCACGGCGCTGGTGCGCCAGGCCGTGCCCGACTTGCCCGCCCCGGCCCTGGCCACCGTGGTGACCCGGGCCGAGGGCATCCCGCTGTTTGCCGAGGCGCTGGCGCAGTCCATGGCCCACACCCCGAATCCCGCCACCCACCTGCCGGGCACCTTGCAAGACCTGTTGACGGCGCAACTGGAGGCCACCGATGCCATGGCCGTGGCGCAGGCCGCCGCGGCCATCGGGCGCGAGTTCGATCTGGACCTGCTGCGCCGCGTGGTGGAGGCCGACGAAACCGCGGTGGTGCGGGGCCTGCACGCCTTGCAGCAGGCCCGGCTGATCGAGCCCTGCGCGGGCCGGGGGGGCGCGGTGCGGTATGGCTTTCGGCACGCCCTCATCCAGCAGGCGGCCCGTGCGGCGCAGACCCGCCGCGAACGCTGCGCCGTGCACCGCCGTGTGGCGCAAACGCTGGAGGTGCACTTTGCCCCGCAGGCGCACGAAGGCCCGGAAGACCTGGCCCGCCACTACACCGAAGCCGACATGCCGGACGAGGCCCTGCGCTGGTGGGCGGCGGCGGGCGTCAAGGCCCTGCGCAGCGCGGCCTTTGCCGAGGCGGTGGACCACCTGCGCCGCGGCGTGTCGCTGCTGGAGCACTTGCCCCCTGGCCCCTCGCGGCAGGCGCACGAATTGGCGCTGATGCTGCCCCTGGGGCCGTCGCTGGTGGCGCTGATGGGTTACGGATCGCCCGAGGCCATTGCCACCTTTGACCGCGCGGCGGCTCTCTGCCCGGCCGACGACCCGCGGCGGTTTGCCGTGCTGTGGGGCCTGTGGCTGGTGTGGAGTTCCCGCCCCGACTCCAGCTTTGCCGCCGCCGATGCCTGGTCAAAAGAAATGCTGGACATTGCCATCCGCACCGGCGACCCGGTGCAACTGACCTACGCCCACGCCGCCTGGGCCAACGACGCCGTGTGGCAGGGCCACCTGGACCGGGCCGAACACCACATCCAGCAAGCCCTGCACCACGCCCGGGGCCGGGCGCATGCGGAATTCAACCTGGGCGGGCACGACCCGCGGGTGGCCGTGCTGGGCCAGCGGGCCTGGGTGCGTGTGCTTCAGGGGCAGCCCCAGGCCGCCGTGCAGGCGGGGGGGCGGGCCTGCGCCTTGGCAAGAGCGCTGGAACACCCCGAGTCCCTGTGTTTTGCGCTGAGCCACCTGGCGGTGGTGTACCGCCTGCAGGGGCAGCCGGTGCAGGTGGCCCGAACCTCGCAGGACGTGGCCGGGCTGGCCGCCCGCCACGGGCTGCCGTTGTGGCAGGCGGTGGCCGCCATGCAGGCGGGGTGGGCGCAGACCATGATGGGGCAGGCCCAGGGCTTGGCGCTGCTCCAGGGCAGCGCGGCGGCGGTGCGCCAGGCCATGCCCAGCGCCCTGGGCGCGTTCTTGCACCCGCTGGCCGAAGCCCAAGCCCAACTGGCCGACTGGGCGGGCGTGCTGCAAACCACCGAGGAAGCCGTGTCCATGGCGCTGCGGGTGGGCGACGGCTTCCACCTGCCTGACCTGTACCGCTTGCGTGCGCAGGCGCTGGCCCACCTGGGCCCCGCCGAAGAGGCCCGCAAATGCATGAAGCTGGCCATGCAGCACAGCGCCGTCCAAGGCGCGGCGCTGTGGCAACAACGGGCTCAGGCCTTGTCGTTGGCCTGGCGGTGAGGCATCAGCAGACACACCGCGTGGACACGGGCAGCAACAGCGCCGGAACCCGGGCTCATTCCGGGGTGAATGTCTGAATCGCTTGCGCCAACAACCCCACCTTGTTCGCCATCTGCTCGGCTGGCACTTGGGCGTAGCCCAGCACGAAGCCGCGCCAGGGCTGCACGCGCTGGCCCATGGCATGTTCGCTCAAGGCCTGGGCCACCAGGCCGTGCTGGCGCAGCCAGCGGCTCATGGCCACGTCGTCGGCTTGCGGGTCGCGCAGGCGCAGGGCCAAGTGCATGCCCGCCGAGCCACCGAACACATCGGCCACTCCTCCCATGTCGCCCAGTTGGCGCTCCAGTTCGGTCACCAGGGCGTCGCGCCGCTGGCGGTAGAGGCGGCGCATGCGCCGCAGGTGCAGGCTGAACTGGCCGCTGTGCATGAACTCGGCCAGCGCCCACTGCTCCGCCACCCGGCCACGCGGCGCACTGCGTGACAGCAGTTCGCGCAGCGGTGCCACCAGGCTGGCAGGCACCACCATGAAGCCGATGCGCAAGGCCGGAAACAGGGTTTTGCTGAAGGTGCCCAGGTAAATCACCGGGGCGTCGGGCGCCAGCCCTTGCATGCACGACAGGGGCGGGCCGTCGTGGCGGAATTCGCTGTCGTAGTCGTCCTCGATGAGCAGGCTACCGGCCGCCCGCGCTTGCGCGATGAGGGCCAAGCGGCGCTCCAGGCTCAACACCGTGCCCGTGGGGAACTGGTGCGAAGGCGTCACGTACACCAGCCGGGGGCGGTGGCGCTGCCAGTCTGCGGCGCTGGGGGCGATGCCTTGCGCATCCACCACCATGCCCATGGGCTTGAGCTGCGCGCCTTTGAACGCGGCCAGCGCCCCGAGGTAGCCGGGGCTTTCGATCCACACCTTGTCGCCCGCGTCGGCAAAGGCGTGCGCCACGATGTCCAGGCTGTGCTGCGTGCCGTCGGTGATGAACACCTGGCTGCTGTCCAGCAGCGCACCGCGTGCCACGCGCAAATGGTTGGCAATGGCTTCGCGCAGCGGCGTTTCGCCTTGCGGGTCGGCGTAGTTGAGCTGGGGTTTGCGCATGTTGCGCCAGGCACGCTCCAGCAGGCGGCGCCACAGCGTGAGCGGAAACTCTTGCAGCGCCGGGACGCCGGGGGTGAAGGCGGTGGCGGCGTCCACACTGCCTTGTTCGTAGGTGGGTACCGACAGTGCGCGACGCGACAGATGGGCGTGCAGGGCCGGGGTGGGGTGGACGTGGCGGGTGCTGCTGGGGTGGCTCGGGTGTCTGGGCGGTTTTGCACCGGGCGCTGTGCTGGCGCCCAGCGCCGGGGCCACCACGGTGCCGCGTGTGTCGGGCCGCACAAAGCCTTCGGTGGCCAACTGGTTGTAGGCGTACAGCACGGTGTTGCGCGACACGCCCAGCTCCTGCGCCAGCGTGCGGCTGGCCGGCAGTCGCACACCGCTGCCCAGCGTGCCCTGGCGTATGGCCTGGCGCAGGCCTTCGTGCAGCTGCCGCTGGCGCGGCCAGCGTGCATGGGCAGCGTCGGCGGCGAAGCGGGAGAAAAGCAACTGGTAGTCCATGGCCGTGCAGAAGTTGACTGTGGGTGGTTCTAAAAATCAGCCCACGGCTGGATCTTAATTTGGAGCCATGACTTCCCTACAGTGCGCGCCATGAACACACCACTTGCTACACCACCTTCACCCCCCAGCGACCGCACCCGCATCCGCCGTGTGACGGAGAACGCCCGCTACGACCGTGACACGCTCCACGCCATCGTGGACGCGGCCTGTGTCTGCCACGTGGCCTTTGCCGACGACAAGGGCACGCACTGCATCCCCACCGCCTGCTGGCGCGAGGGCGAGCACCTCTACATCCACGGCTCCAACGGGGGTCGCCTCATCAAGCTGCTGGGCCAGGGCGTGCAGGCGTGTGTGACCATCACCCACATCGACGGCCTGGTGCTGGCCCGCTCGGCCTTCAACCACAGCATGAACTACCGCTCGGCCATGGTGTACGGCCGCTTCGAGGCGGTGGCCGACAAAGCCGCTGCGCTGGATGCCTTCATGCACCACCTGGCCCCGGGGCGCGAGCACGAAGCCCGCCCCGGCAACGCCAAGGAACTGGCCGCGACCACCGTCATGCGCATCAGCCTGGCGGAGGCAGCCTGCAAGGTGCGCAGCGGCGGCCCCATTGACGATGACGACGACCAGCACCTGAATGTGTGGACCGGTGTGCTGCCGCTGGTCACGCAGCACGGCACACCCGTGGCCGATGTGCACAACCCGCAGCCAATGCCCAGTTACGTGCGGCAGTGGGCCGACACCGTCAAGTGAGTCCCCTGGAACAGTCAATTTTTGAATGAAAATGCCTTCTTGCGCTTTATATAAAAGCGCAAGCAGCTACTGATTTTGTAGTATTTTCGCCAGCACATCGGCGTCCACATTGCCGCCGGTCAGCGCCAGTCCC
>DASUON010000477.1:0-8868 GCA_036276615.1 Burkholderiaceae bacterium | reverse complement strand
ACCCCTAACCAGATCCTGTTGGTCGCCGGGATTCAACGCGCCCAAAAACCAATCCGCGTGGACACAGAAGTTGATGGCCCTGGTGGAAAGCAGCCCGCCCAGCGACTGGCGCCCTGTGTGCAACCGATGTGGCCAGGTTCATCACCCTCTGGACCAACGCATCTCCACCGTCTTTGACGCCATGACCCACTGAACAACGAAAGAACACCATGAACAACACCCAAGAACAAATCGACGTGCCCAACGGCGTGCCCGTGAAAATGTGGACCCACGGCGTGCCTGTGGAAGAAGACGCCAAGAACCAGCTGCGCAACATTGCGCGCCTGCCCATCGTGTTCAAACACGTGGCGGTGATGCCTGACGTGCACCTGGGGATTGGGGCCACCATCGGCTCGGTGGTGCCCACGCTCAAGGCCATCATCCCCGCGGCGGTGGGGGTGGACCTGGGGTGCGGAATGATGGCGTGCAAGACCACGCTGACCGCCAGCGACCTGCCCGACAACCTGGCGGGCGTGCGCGCCGCCATCGAACGCGCCGTGCCCGTGGGCCTGACGCCCAAGCGCATGGGCCGCGACAAAGGCAGCTGGGACACCCCGCCCGCCGAAACCGACCGCGCATGGGCCACGTTGGTGGACGAGTTCGAGGAAATCTGCGAGGCCCACCCCCGCATCAAAAACACCAACAACCACAAGCACCTGGGAACGCTGGGTACCGGCAACCACTTCATTGAAATCTGCCTGGACGAACACCAGGCCGTGTGGGTGATGCTGCACTCCGGCTCGCGCGGGGTGGGCAATGCCATCGGTACCCACTTCATCGAGCTGGCCAAGAAGGACGCCGAACTGCACCAACGCAACCTGCCCGACAAGGACCTGGCCTACTTTGAAGAAGGGGCGCGCTACTTTGGCGACTACGTCAAGGCCGTGGGCTGGGCGCAGAAATTTGCCGCCGCCAACCGCGAGGTGATGATGAGCCGCGTGATTGCCGCGCTGCGCCAGGCCATCCCCAAGCCGTTCGAAACGCATGTGGAAGCGGTGAACTGCCACCACAACTACGTGCAGCGTGAAACGCACTTTGGGCAAGAGGTGTTCGTGACCCGCAAGGGCGCGGTGAGTGCCGAACAGGGCAAGCTGGGCATCATCCCCGGGAGCATGGGGGCCAAGAGCTACATCGTGCGCGGAAAAGGCAACCCCGACAGCTTCAACAGCTGCAGCCACGGTGCGGGCCGCACCATGAGCCGCACCAAGGCCAAGAAGCTGTTCACGGTGGACGATCAAATCAAGGCCACCGAGGGCGTGGAGTGCCGAAAGGACGCCGACGTGATCGACGAAATTCCCATGGCCTACAAGGACATCGACGCCGTGATGGCCGCACAACAAGACCTGGTGGACGTGGTGTACACGCTCAAGCAGGTGGTGTGTGTGAAGGGGTAGGAATACTACAAAAACAATAGCTGCTTGCGCTGATTTAAAAAGCGCAAGAGGTCATTTTCATGCAAAACAATCAAACCAAAACACTGCACCCCACGCACCCGGTGGAGGCCGGAGCACCCATTCACATCGACGGCTCCCAAGGCGAAGGCGGGGGCCAGATCCTTCGGGCCAGCCTGTCGCTGTCGATGGTCACCGGCCAGCCGGTGGTCATAGAACACATTCGCGCCAAGCGGCCCAAGCCCGGCTTGATGCGCCAGCACCTGACCTGCGTGCTGGCGGCCCAGGCCATCTGTGCGGCGCGGGTCCAGGGGGCTGAGTTGGGCTCGCAAACCCTGGTGTTCGAGCCCGGCCCCACGCGGGCAGGCAGCCATTCGTTTGCCGTGGGCTCGGCCGGCAGTTGCCTGCTGGTGCTGCAAACCGTGCTGCCCGCGCTGATGCTGGCCGACGCCCCCAGCCGCGTCACACTGTCTGGCGGCACCCACAACCCGTTGGCGCCCAACTTCCACTTCATCGAACGGGCGTTTGTCCCGCTGCTGGCGCGCATGGGGGTGAAGGTCGATCTCACGCTGCAGCGCCACGGCTTCTACCCCGCAGGGGGCGGCGAGATGCAGGCCGACATCACGCCTGCGCCGCATGGCCTGCAAACCTTCAACCTGCTGGAGCCCGGCCCGCTGCGCCACGGCCACGCCGAAGCCCTGGTGGCGGGCTTGCCCCGCCGCATTGCCGAACGCGAGTTGGCCGCGCTGGCCGCCGCGCTGCAATGGCCAGAGGAAGACCTGCGCATCCCCGTCCTTCGCCAGAACGAAGGGCCGGGCAATGCCCTGCTGCTGACCCTGGCGCACGAACACGTGACCGAGGTGTTTGCCAGCTTTGGCGAAAAGTCCGTCAGCTCGGAACAGGTGGCTGCCCGGGTGTTGCGGCAGGCCGAGGCCTACCGCCACAGCGGTGCCGCCGTCGGGCCGCACCTGGCCGACCAACTGGCCCTGCCCTTGGCCCTGGCGGTGTGGCAACGCGGCCAAGCCGCTGCCTACACCTGCAGCAAGGTGAGTGAACACACCCGCACCCACCTGGAGGTGATTGGGCGTTTCCTGCCCGTGCAGGCCACCGTCACCCGCGTTGACACGCACCGCTGGCTGGTGCAACTCGCGCCGCGGTGAGCGTTTGCCCCCTCGGGGGCTCAGGGCATCACGATGCTGTTTTTTCAAGGATGGAGGGCCGCTGCGCCGCCGCGTCCCAGTCCG
Organism: Burkholderiaceae bacterium; assembly: GCA_036276615.1. Lineage (GTDB taxonomy): Bacteria > Pseudomonadota > Gammaproteobacteria > Burkholderiales > Burkholderiaceae_C > UBA2334. Next base: position 6,194 of record DASUON010000477.1, on the reverse strand, counting down.
GCCCGTTGAACCATTCGCCTCCGGCCAGGCAGTCGCGCAGCATGGGCAGGCTGTCCAGGCCCCAGAACAGGCGGCCATCGACCACGAACGACGGCACGCCAAACGCCCCGGCGGCCAGGGCCTCGTCGCCGTTGGCGCGCAGGCGGGCCTTGATGGCGTCGCTGTCCGGGTCGGCCAGGCTGCGTTCGCGCAGGTTCATGTGCTCGGCCAGCACCTCGCGCAGCGCGGCCAGGCGGACGGGGTCGGCGGCGTCCTGCCCGCCTTCCCACACGTGGCGCAACACCTGCTCGGCCACGTAGCGGTTGACGGCCCCGGGCTCGCTGCCCAGCTCACCCTCAGGGATGGCGGTGGCCAGTGCCAGGCGCAGCAGCGGCAGCGGGTTGAAGGGGTGCACCGCGGGCATGGCCAGTGGCACGCCCAGGTGGTGGCCCAACCACGACACCTGGCGGTAGGTCCAGTCGCGTTTGGCGGGGATTTCCGCCGGGCCCAGCGAGCCGCGCGCGCGCAGCAGCGGCCCCAGGAACACGGGCTTGTACAGCACCCGGTGGCTCAGGCCCATCAGCGCCTCGGGCAGCTTCTGGAACGCCAGCCACGAGAACGGGGAGATGGGGTCGAAGTAGAAGTGAATGGTCTTCATGCGGTGGCCTCCTGGGCACGGTGGCGCTGCTCCAGCTCGGCCCACAGGTGCCGCTTGTCGGCGTCGGTGGCCTTGGACCACCCGGCGATTTCGGGCACGGTGCGCAGGCAGCCGGCGCACAGCGGCAGGTCGTGGACGAAGGTGGGTTCCATGCGGCACACGCCCACACAGGGCGAAGGCACGTTGGGCGCGGGTTTGTCAGCGGTCCACTCGCGCTGGCGGTTGCGCTCGGTGGCCTGGGCCAGGGTCAGGAAGGGGGAGGTGCTCATGCCGCGGTCACCTCCACCACCACATCGGCCACGGGGGCACCGGTCCAGTCCACCAGGTCTTGCGGGCTCAGGCGGAACACGCCGTGCGGGTGCCCGGCGGCGGCCCACACCTCGGCAAAGCGGAACAGCTCGCGGTCGATCAGCGTGACCGGCGGTTGGGCATGCGCCAGCGGCGACACACCGCCGATGGAAAAGCCGGTGGACTGTTTCACGAAGTCGGCATCGGCGCGGCCCAGCTTCTGCCCGGCCTCACACACCAGGGCCTGCACGCGGGCCTCGTCCACGCGGCGGTCGCCCGAGGTGATGACCAACACGGCCACGCTGTCGGGCTTGCGGCGGAAGATGATGCTTTTGGCAATCTGCCCCAGTTGCACACCCAGCGCATCGGCGGCCTGCTGGGCGGTGCGGGCGGCGTCGGACAGCATCACCGGCGTTTGCGGGTGGCCCAGGCGTTGCAATTCAGCGGCCACGCGCTGCACGCCCTCGGGCAGGGTTTGAAGTTCAGATCCACACATGCTCAAGCTCCTCGCCGCACCCACATCAAACTGGCCCCCATGGCCATCAACACGCCCCCGAACACGCGGTTTTGCGTGCGCTGTGCCTTCGCACCCCGCAGCAGCCGCGCCAGCCGCGCCCCGGTGTAGGCGTAGCCGTGCATGACCACCACGTCGGTGAACACCGTGGTGGCCAGCAGCACGGCCAGTTGCGGCAGCAGGGGCCGCTGGGGCGAGATGAACTGGGGCAGCACCGCCACCATGAACACAATGCCCTTGGGGTTGGTCAGGTTGGTGAACAGCCCGGTGAGGAAGCGCTGGCGGGGGCTGGTCAAGCCATCCCGCTCAGCAGGGGTGGCGGCGGCACCGTCCAGCACCCCATGCCCCTCCTGCACGGGGGCCCGCCATTGCTGCCAACCCAGCCACAGCAGGTAGGCCGCCCCCAGCGTCTTGACCACCATGAAGGCGGTGGCCGACGCCATCAGCAGCGAGCCCACCCCCACCCCGGCCACCAGGGTGATGCCCACCAGCCCCAGCTGCAAACCGGCAATGGTGACGCTGGCCCCGCGCACGCCGTAGCGCAGGCCATGCCCCACCGACAACACCGCGCCCGAGCCGGGCGACAGTGCAATCAGCCATGCGGCTGCGAAATAAGTCCACCAGGTCGAAACGTCCATGCTCTGTCACTTTCATTGAGTTGTCACACCACTGTCGTCCAATGCCGCTTCTGTTCAGGGAGCTCCGCATGACCGATCCCACCCCCTTGGAAGAGGCCACTTTGTGGGACCTCATCCGCCAGCGGCAATTCCACTTCCATTTTCAGCCCATCGTGGACCTGAAGACGCTGAAGGTGGTCTCGCAGGAAGCCCTGGTCCGCCCCGACCCGGCCACCGGCTTTGCCAACCCGGCGGCGTTGTTCCAGCGCGCACGCGAACTGGACCTGCACACCGAACTGGATTTGGCGTGTGTGGAGTCTGCCATCGAGTCCTTTTCCCGGTTGACGCAACGGTCGGGGCAGCGCCTGCACGTCAACGTCAACAGCGACACGCTGGCCCGGCCCGAGACGCTGGCCCGCTTGCAGCGCCTGATCGAACGCGATGCCCAGGTGCTGGGCCACCGCGGCCTGGTGGTGGAGCTGACCGAGTGCGACCCCCTCAACCACGACGGTGTGGATGCTTTCCTGGGCACCTGCCGCCGCGCAGGCGTGTCCATTGCGCTGGACGACTTCGGTGTGGGCCACAGCAACCTGAACGCCTGGCTGGAGTACAAGCCCGAGAAGATCAAGATCGACCGCTGCTTCATCCACGACCTGCCCCACGACGTGTCGCGCCAGGAGCTGCTGCGCGGCCTGCGCCAGATGGCCGACGTGCTGGGCACCGTGCTGCTGGCCGAAGGCGTGGAGACCGCCGACGAGTTGCGCATGGTGCGCGCCATGGGCATGGAGCAGGCGCAGGGCTTCTTCCTGGCCCGCCCGCTGCCCGAGCCGGTGCTGGAGGCGTCGCCCCCGGCACGCGCCGCGTTCGACGACGGGCGGTTGATGGTGCCCGCCTACCCGGGGCGCAAGACCAACCTGACCGGCGTGCTGCGCAACCTGGTGGACATGCGCCCCAGCCTGCCCCACACCGCCCGTGCCCGCGATGTGGTGCAGTTCTTCTCGGTGTGCGCCAACCAGACCTCGGTGGTGCTGGTGGACGAGGTGCAGCACCCGGTGGGCATCCTGTCCATGGCCACCTTCATGAACCAGATGGCCCAGCCCTACCGGCTGGACATCTACGGCAACCGCTCCGTGCTGCCGCTGAGCAACCGCAACCCGGTCATCAAGGACGTGGACGCCAGCTTCGACGAGCTGGCCACCGTGCTGACCGAGGCCGACCAGCGTTACCTGACCGACGGCATCGTGGTCACGCAGAACGGGCGCTACCTGGGCCTGTGCAGCGCGCACCAGCTGGTGCGCCAGGTCACCGAAAACCGCATCGAGGCCGCCCGCCACGCCAACCCGCTGACGCTGCTGCCGGGCAACGTGCCCATCAACGCCCACCTGGAGCGCATGCTCGACAGCCAGGTGGGCTTTGTGCTGGCCTATGCCGACCTGAACCACTTCAAGCCCTTCAACGACCGCTACGGTTTCTGGAAGGGGGACGAGGTGATCCTGCTGGCGGCCAGCACCATCCGCGAACACATCGACCCGCTGCACGACTTTGTGGGCCATGTGGGCGGGGACGACTTCGTGCTCATCCTGCAAAGCCCCGACTGGCAGGCGCGGCTGCGCCGCATCGTGCGCGAGGCCGCCCAGGCCATTGCCCAGCTCTACCCCGAGCCCGAGCGCCTGGCTGGCGGCATCACGGCGGAAGACCGGTTTGGCGTGGAACGCTTCTTCCCGCTGGTGAGCCTGAGTTTTGGCGTGATCCCGGTGCCCCCGGGCGAAACCGTGCGCTCCAACGCCCTGGTGACCGCGGTGGCCGAGGCCAAGAAACGCTCCAAGGAAGCGGCGGACAACATCCACGTGCAAGGGCTGGAGGCACCACAGCCGCCGGTCAGTGAAAGTCCCGACTCTGCGTTTGCAACGATCCCAGCAGCGGCGTGAGGTCGCGCAGGCGCTTGGCCACCAGGTGGCGCACCTGGCCGCCCGTTTCATCGTCGCGCTGCCACACGCCGTACACGGCCATCAGGCGCGAGCGCGTCAGTTCGTGGCGCTGGCGCTCCTTCAGCGCGGGCCAGACGATGACGTTGACCGTGCCCGTCTCGTCCTCCAGCGTCACGAACACCACCCCGCTGGCCGTGCCCGGCTGCTGCCGCACGGTGACGATGCCGCAGGCCCGCGCCAACCGCCCCGAGGGGTAGGCCGCCAGCTCGGCAGCGGTGGACAGGCGCAAGGCCGCCAGCTGCGGGCGCAGAAAGCTCACCGGGTGGGCCCGCAGGCTCAGGCCGGTGGCGGCGTGGTCGACCACCACGTCCTGCGCGGGCGTGGGCTCGGGCAGCAGGCTGGGGGGCAAGGCGTCGTCATCGGCCCCCACCGGGCGGAACAGCCCGGCCAGCGGCACCGCGCCCGCCGCCGCCCACACCTGGGTGCGGCGGTGCCCGGCCAGGCCGCGCAAGGCGTCGGCGGCGGCCAGCGCGTCCAGCTCGGCCTGGTTCAGGCCCGCCAGCCGGGCCAGCTCTTCCACCGAGGCCCAGGTTAGATGCTCCTGATTCCATAGCTGTTCACGCTTTTTACACAAGCGCAAGGCGGCATTTTCCTTGAAATTCTTGACCAGCCTCAGCCCCAGGCGCACGGGGCGCAAGGCCGGGGAGCGGGGCTGTGAACGAGGCGGGGGCGGGGGCGGCTCTGCCAGCAGGCGAGCCGCGTCGTCGGGCTGCGCCAGCGTGCAGTCCCAGTCGCTGAAGCGCACATCCACCGGCAGCACCTGCACGCCGTGGCGCTGCGCGTCCTGCACCAGCTGCGACGGGCTGTAGAACCCCATGGGCTGGCTGTTGAGCAGCGCGGCCAAAAACACGTCGGGGTGGTGGCACTTGAGCCAGGCGCTGGCGTAGGCCAGCAGGGCAAAGCTGGCGGCGTGGCTTTCGGGGAAACCGTATTCACCAAAACCTTCGATTTGCGCAAAGATGGCCTCGGCAAAGTCCTGCGGGTAGCCCTGGGCCACCATGCCCTGCACCACGCGGCTGCGAAAACGGTCCACCCCGCCCTTGCGTTTCCAGGCGGCCATGGCGCGGCGCAGCTCGTCGGCCTCGCCCGCGCTGAACCCGGCGCACAGCATCACCACCTGCATCACCTGCTCCTGGAAGATGGGCACGCCCAGGGTGCGGCCCAGCGACTGCTCCAGCTGCGGGCTCAGGTGCACCACCGGCTCCAGCCCGCGGCGGCGGCGCAAATAGGGGTGGACCATGCCGCCCTGGATGGGGCCGGGCCGCACGATGGCCACCTGCACCACCAGGTCGTAAAACATTTCAGGGCGCAGCCGGGGCAGCATGCTCATCTGCGCCCGGCTCTCGATCTGGAACACCCCCACCGTGTCGGCCCGGGACACCATGGCGTACACCGCCGGGCACTCGGGCGGAATGGCCGCCAGCGTGCGGGCGGGCAGGCCCTTGGCGGTCAGCAGGTGCAGCGCCCGGCGCAACGCGGTCAGCATGCCCAGGGCCAGCACGTCCACCTTCATCAGGCCCACGGCGTCCAGGTCGTCCTTGTCCCACTGGATGATGCTGCGCCCGTCCATGGCCGCGGGCTCGATGGGCACCAGCCGCGTCAACGGCCCCTCGGTCAGCACAAAGCCGCCCACATGCTGGCTGAGGTGGCGCGGGAAACCCAGCAACTGCTCGGCCAGCGACAGCCACAAGGCGACGAGGTGTTCGTGCCCCACGGCGTCGCCCCCCACGCTCCCTGCGGTCGCTGCCCCCCCGAGGGGGGCGCTCGCCTGCTTGGGACGGCCCGGCGCAGGCTCGGTGCCCTCCCTCACCTCGCCCAGGATCTGGGCCAGGCGTTCGGGGTAGAGCTTGCGGCCATACATGCCGGGGTGTTCCTTGCAGAAGGCGTGGATCAGCCGCTCGTCCACGCCCAGCGCCCACCCCACGTCGCGCAGGGCGCTGCGGGGGCGGTAGCTGATGACGGTGGCGGCCAGCGCGGCGCGGTCGCGCCCGTATTTGGCGTAGATGTACTGGATGACCTCCTCGCGCCGCTGGTGCTCGAAGTCCACGTCGATGTCGGGCGGCTCGTCGCGCTCGCGGCTGATGAAGCGTTCGAACAGCAGGGTGGCGCGGGCCGGGTCCACCTCGGTGATGCCCAGGCAGTAACACACC